>JAEEHB010000045.1 GCA_016280595.1 Clostridiaceae bacterium
CTATGAACTGAACGCAACGGTGCTTGATGAAGCGCTGCTGTGGCTCAGAGACCTGCGAGGTGAATAACAATGAAAAAACTCTATGCTCTTATTTTCATACTTGCCGTTATCTGCATCTGCGGCGCGGCGGTATTCCTTATTCTTTCTCCTGATACCGTGCCCGTGCACTGGAATTTCGCGGGTGAGGTTGACCGTATGGGCAGTAAATACGAAAACCTCGTTTTCCCCGCGCTCGCCCTGGTGCTCGGTGTATTCTTTGCCTTTATGGCAAAGAAGGAAAGCAAAAAAGCGGAAAAGTCAAATGAAAAGCCGGTGCTTATTACAGGCGTGTGCTCAATCGCCCTGTTTACCGTAATCAGTTTTTACTTTATGATTAAGAGCGCGAATTACGCGCCCGGTACCCCCTCGGGAGCGTCGGCAGGCGATATTAACCGCTTTGTGAATATAGCCATAGGCGCTCTGCTCGCGGTGCTCGGCAACATTATGCCCAAGGCCCGCAGAAACTCCTTTGTGGGCATTAGGACTAAGTGGTCTATGGCAAACGACACCGTCTGGCAGAAAAGTCAGCGCTTCGGCGGCATAGTATCGGTCATCACGGGTCTGCTTCTGATTGTGCTCTCGCTGTTTGTGCCCGGCATGTGGAATATCCTGCTTTCGGGTGCGGCGATACTTGTTGTCGCAGTCCTGTGCACGGTTGCTTCCTACCGCTATTACAAAGAGTACAAAGGCGAAGAAAACACAAACGAATAAATGTTTTCGCAGACAACAGCGCCGCTGCCTTTTAAGACAGCGACGCTTTTATTACTGTTCTGTTTTCAGATATTCACATTCACCGTTTTCCATTTGAACAGATTGAAAATGAAATTAGAGAAAACGGAAGAAAGTTTGCTGCCGAAATCGGTTTTTACATTCAGCCTGATAACATCCGAATCAAGGGTGTTGCCGTTTTGTGTTACGGTAACCGTAATATCTCTGCCCGATGTTACCTGACCGATATTTGCGCTGTATACGCCGCCGTTTGCATTCGCGGGTGCGCCGTTTATATACACTACCGCATCCTGCGGGACTCCGGGCAGGTTTATATTAAGTGTGACATAGGTTTTATACGGCGCGTTCTTTTCAGGGAATGACGGAAGAGAGAAACTATCCGGATTATCCGGGGTAACAGGTTCTCTGCCGAATACGGCTGTGAACACGAGATCCTGTGCGGGCATCGTTGCGGGCACAGCAGGTTCCCATCTTACAAAATATAACGGGTAATTCCAGGGATTTTCGGGAATAACTATTGTGTCGCCCTCTTTATACTTTGCCGAGGAAATAACATTGCGGTCTGATATGAATTTTACGGTGTATTTTGTTTCGGCCGGAACGTCTTCGCGGGGAATCACAGCTTTACCGAGTCTCATTGCCGGGCAGATTCCGTTCTGCGCGTCGCCGCAATTTGTGTCATAGCTGAACGAATCTGTATATCCGTTAACTCCGACATAGGATGTGCCGTTTCTGCGGCTTGAAGGTGTTCTCAGCCACCACAAAGAGTTGCCGTCATAGTTGCTCACCTGGTCGCCGATTTTGTAAGTATAGAGGCCCTGTGCTTTTGCATAGTCGCTGCCTGTAAGCATTCTGTCAGGTGCATCGACCGTTGTGTTGACGCTGAAACCCAGTTCAGGGTCCGTTATCTCATCCCAGGAGAGCAGGAACACTTTGTCTTCCGTATCGGGCTGATTATATACACTATAATTGTTAGTGCTGTTTGCCAAGCCGGAAAGAACATAATAGTGTTTATTGGAGATGATGGATGTGTCGATATTTGCCTGCTCCTGAGCCGAAAAGGCGGTGTTCATAAACCCATCTCCGAGCCACGCCCTTATTTCACTGTGCTCATAGTCATTGGTGCCGTAGGTCTTTTCCGGGTCGCCCCAGATTATGGGACAATTCAATTCATCAAGGCCGTCCTGAAGGTTGTAGCTGTTTATCGGGCGGCAGTCAATAATACCGTTGCACATAACAAATCCCGTTGACGGGTCGAGCACTCTCCATTTTAAGCTCTCATATCTGAACCAATAAGTATTCGGCGCGATATAACCGCTTTTATACTGGTTTGAATTGGCATAGGCATTAAGAAAGGTATATTGCGGCTTTTGACTGTCGATTTTAACGGCTCTGTATTTTTCGCCGTTATAATTAACATCGGCATAGCTCATGCAATCCGACGGGTGCATTGCACCGTCATTTCTTTCGCCCGTATCGCTGCGGTAATAGCCGTAACTTATCCAGCTTTCATCCGTAATTAGGCTATTCAGCGCGTTGAGGGTTGCTTCATCCTTCACTTCGCTCTGCGGATATGAGCCGTATTCGATTATGTCGCCTGTTTTGTATTCCGTCTCTTCGCCCGGTTCGGCACAAACCGCGTATGTGAATACTCCGAAAGCGAGCACAAGCGAAAGCAAAACGGCAACTGCCTTTTTCGCGTTTTTCATAGGGGCGCCTCCTTTTGTTTTATTTACGGTTATTATATCACATTTTTTCCGTAAAGACAAATTTATATTGAATAATTACCGGCTAAAAGATATAATTTTCTTAAAGACAGTAAAAAAGACAGAAAGCGGAGAAAAAGATGAAAATAATAAGGCAGGGCATCGTTTCAAGAAAAACCGATTCATTCTTTTCATATCAGGCGTGGCCGACAGCCTGCATCGACGAAAACGGCGTAATTTATGTGGTCGCTTCCGCCTGCCGTATGGGGCACGTATGTCCCTTCGGCAAAATACTGATGTATAAAAGCCGTGACGGCGGCAGGACTTTCTCTCTGCCGTCAATCGTGCAGGACGGCTGGCTTGATGACCGCGACCCCGGCATAATTTACCTCGGAGACGGCAAAATGCTTCTTACAAGGTGCTCGCACCCGGCGGAAAGGTATGAAAAGGATTTCGCGGACTGGCTTCATTCCGACAGCGGAAACGCGGGCACCGCTCTGGTGTCTCACTACGGCGAAATCCCCGATGATGTGAGACGCGGCGGCTGCTTTTACCGCCTGCTTTACGATTACGGAGAAAAAGCCGGCGAAGAAAAGCGCATACCCGTGCACTCAACTCACGGGCCGATATTGCTTAAAGACGGCACAATATTTTACCTCGGCAAAGGGCTTTTCCCCTGCGATGAAAACGAGGGACATTTTTCGGCTTATGTCAGCCGTGACGGCGGCGAGACCTTTGAAAAACTGAGCGACTGCCCCTTCCCCGATGAATACAACAGCGACACCTTCCACGAGGTGCACTGCGGCGAATTTGAAGGCGGCAGAATAGTCGCCCTTTTCCGCTCGCATCTGATTGAGGATGACCATTATTTCACGATAATGAAAACTTATTCCGACGACGGCGGCAAAACCTGGAGCAAGTGGGAGAAAACAGGAATCTGCGGTTCACCGCCGCATATCTGCTCGCTGGCAGACGGGCGCGCCGCGCTGACTTACGGCAGAAGAATTCCGCCTTACGGAATTTACGCAAGGCTGATGACACCCTCGGGAGAAATCGGGGATGAAGAAATAATGCTTGCACAGTGCCGCGATAACGATATAGGCTATCCTGCGAGCGTACAGCTGCCCGACGGCACTGTTTTCACCGCGTACTATTCAAAATACGGCGATGATAAACGGGCTTCGATTCTTTACTCGCTGTGGAGCACGGATTAACATTGAACAAGAAAGCCGGAGAGGAAAATCCTCTCCGGTATTTTTTATAAAGCCAACACTTTAAGTATTTCTTCTTTTTCGATAAAATCTCCGGTGATTGCGTCCGCGCCCGCTTTGAGCAGGCGGCTGTATTTCACGGGATTCACGCCGCGCAGTTTTTCTTCGTCTGTCGCCGCGCCGAGCGCAAAGGCTCCGTTCTGCTTTCCGAGCGCGATTTCAACCTTGCCGTCACCTGCAACGAGAAGTTCGCGTCCGCTTATGTTCTTTTCCTCAAGCAGCATCCTGAGCACCGCTTCCTTTGAGCAGTCCGCTCTGTCCTCGGGCGCTCCGTAAATGCCGGCAAAGTAGTCTTTAACGCCGAGAAGTTCTGCTTCATAAACAACATCTTTATGGTCGGTGCCGCTTGCGAGGTAGAGGGTGATTTCTCTTTCGGCGAGCGCTTTCAGAAACTCTGACGAGCCCGCGATAAGATAGTTTTCCGGCGGCTCGCTCCCGTCTGCAAGTGCCTGCTTTTTATGGGCTATGCTCAGGGCGAGCCTTCGCAGATATTCGTCCTTATACCACTGCGCGGGGCGCATAACCCCGGTGAGTTCATTCACTCTTTCCGCAAGCCACTGCATCTGATATATGGTCTGTATTCCGGTTGATTCGTCAATGTAGCGCTCCGCCTCTTCGCGAAGGGCCTCGCTTGGCTCTGCGCCGGGCGACATACATTCGAGCATCAGCGGGAGCATTATTTTTTCCCAGCCGCACCTGAGGGCGGAAATTGTGCCGTCAAAATCAAAAACGGCAAATCTGATTTCCCCCGACGGGCGGTAATCTTTGTTTATAATATCCATACCGTTTTCCTTTTACGCGAGCGCAAGTATCTCTTCGGGGGAGACTGTGCCCGTAACACCGATTTTCTTTACTGTCACGGCGCAGGCGAGGTTTGCGAATTCAACAGCCTTTTCGCCGCTCTCGCCCGCCGCGTAAGCGGCACAGAAGGCGGCAAGGAATGTATCCCCTGCTCCGACTGTATCTACGGGCGGCTCGATTTTGAGCGCGGGAACAAACACGGTTTTTCCGGCTTCGCACCATACGGCTCCCTTTGCCCCTTCGGTGATTATGACGGGCGCTCCCGTTTTTTCCGAAAGTGTTTTTGCCGCCGCTTCGGTGCCTGTTGCATTTCCGCCGAGCGCTGCCGCCGCCTCCACATCATTAGGCTTTATGATTGCGTTTTTGTAGAGGGCTATTCTGTCTCTGCTGTCCGCGACAACAGGTTTCTTCTTTGCGATTTCGCAGAGGCATTCGCGTATTTTCGGGGTAATTACGCCGTATTCAAGCTGGTCGCATACGGCTATTATATCCGCTTTTTCCGCCGCTTCCTTGAGCGCGGCAAGCAGTTTTTCTTCGGTTTCTTCACTCAGTGGTGAATAATTTTCAAAATCGAGTCTCGGGTCTTCATACACGGTGTCGGAAATGCCCGAGCGCAGGGGCTTGCAGTAGCAGGGCGTTACTCTGCCTGCATCGGCTACAACATAGCCGCCGTCAATTCCGCTCTTCGCAAGGCAGTTTTTCACAAGCACGGCGCGCCAGTCATCGCCTATAACCGAAACAGGCATCACTTTTTTTACTCCGAGCGCGGCAAAATTCGCCGCCGCGTTTCCTCCGCCTCCGAGCGAGTATCTCTCCTGCGTTACGGGCAGCGGAAAGTGCGGTGTTTCACGCGAGAGCCTGCTTTTTTTCATATCGGCAAGCCAGTAGGCGTCAAGGCAGATGTCACCCGCAAGACAGACAGTGACCTTGCCCGCGTTTTCGAGTATTCTTTTAATATCCGCCTTATCCATTGTCGCTCTCCTCCGAAAGTTTCAGCCCGCGCCAGAGTGAAGGCACGGTGTCCATATGATTGCCGCAGATATAAAGCCCCACGCCGCCCAGGGAAACGGGGCGGTTGATTATATTTTTGCGCGGGCGGTAATAGTATTCGTAAGTGTCTTTGCCCACGTCGGACTTATAATCGCCGAGAGGTATGATGTCAAAATTCGCCGTGGTTATATTGCGAAGGGCAAAGCCCTGATTTCTCGCTATTGAAAGCGCCTTGAGGAAAACCTCCGCTCCGGTTACCGCCGAGCCGATGTTAAGATGCACGCCATTCGGGTCAAGGGTTGTGAGAGAGCGGCAGAAATAGGCAAAATCGCGCCCGCTTGTCTGCCCGAGAGCGGCAAAATCCGCCTTGGGGTGCTGGTGGATAATATCGGTGCCCATCGTCACGTGATAGGTGGCCGGGATTCCCATACGGTAGGCGCGGTAAAACACGCAGTCCTCACGGTAGGGAAAACGCTCAGGATGAGAGTCAACATAGGCGGCAAGGCTCTCGCCGTAGCCGAGCCCCTGCTTTGCGCCCTCATTTATCGCTTCATTCATCCAGGCTCCCGTTTCTTCCCACATACCGAAAGAGCCGTCCTCAATCGCGGTGGGCACGTGCTCGGAGGTGCCGCCGAGATAAGCAAGTTCAAAATCGTGAATTGAGCCCGCTCCGTTTGAGGCAAGGTGGGTGATATAGCCCTCCTCAATCAGTTTTATGAGATATTTTGAAAGCCCGCATTTGATTACGTGCGCTCCGTAAAAGCAGGTGACTCCCACTCCGTTTTTCTTCGCCGCGGCGAGATTTTTCACAAGGATGTCCATTTCTTCGCTGTGAAAAAGGTCGTCCGCCGAAACATCCGGCACACGCAGAGAGTCAACCGTCACAAGGTTGTGGCGGTCCGCCGCGGAATATGTTTTTGTTTTTGTAAAATCAATTGCTTCGGGTCTGAACATAGTTCTGCCTCGCTTTTACAGGCTCGCGCCCGATTCTTTTGCCGCCTTTACCGCCGCCGCATATAAATCGGCGCGGCAGGTCTTTATAATATCTTCCATAGGTCTCTGCTCGTTTACGCAGAAATACGCTCCCGCGAGCCCCGCGTCAAGAGCCGTTTCCCATCCGTTTCCGGCACAGCCGCAGATTGCTATTGTTTTTTTGCCGAGAGCCTTTGCCCGCGAAACAACACCGGATATCACCTTGCCCTGCACGGACTGGCTGTCAAGCCTGCCCTCGCCGGTGATTATCAGGTCCGCTTTTTCCGCCGCTGCGGTGAAATGAGCGTAATCGAGGATAATGTCTATCCCGCGCCTGAGGGACGCGCCGAGAAAAACTTTCGCCCCCGCGCCGAGCCCTCCTGCCGCTCCTGCGCCGGGCAGAGCGGAAACATCTGCGCCCAGATCCTTATCAATCACGCGGGCAATATTTTCAAGCCCCGAGTCAAGCCGTTTCACCATATCTTCGTCCGCGCCCTTCTGAGGGGCAAAGACAAAGGCCGCTCCGTCTGCGCCGTAAAGGGGATTGTCCACATCGCAGGCGCAGGTCACGGGGATTGACGGCTTTTGCGCTGGCGGTACGATTTTTGTAATGCTGATCAAATCTTTCCCCGACGGGCAGATTATCTCTCCGCTTTCCGAAAAGAAACGGTAGCCGAGCTCATAAGCCATACCCGCGCCGCAGTCGTTTGTGGCGGAGCCGCCCAGCCCGAGAAGGATTCTTTTTGCTCCGCTCTTTTCCGCGTGCTTTATAAGAAAACCGAGACCTCTTGTGGTGGCTGTTTCGGGGTTTTTCCTCTCCCCCGCCATAGGCAGACCCGCGACAGAGGCCGTTTCAATCACCGCCGTGCCGTCCGGCAGCATAAGATAAGCGGCGGTCATATCCCCGCCGAAAACTCCCTTTGCGGGTGCTTCGGTGTATCTGCCGCCGAAAATCGCTTCCATACAGGAGCAAAGCCCCTCTCCGCCGTCGGCAAGGGGCATATACTCCGTATTACAGTCTTTTATTGTGTCTCTGAATCCCTGCCCGATTATCTCACACACTTCGCGCGCGCTCAGCGTGCCCTTGAATGAATCGGGAGCAATAAGTACATTAAACATCCTGTCTGTTTTCTTTTGAAACCAGTCTTATGTATCTCTTGAAGAAAGCAACGCCCGGGCCTATGGATTCGCAGGGAATCCTCTCGTTTGTGCCGTGAGTGCACAGAAGAAGGTCAACGCCCGCTTTATAGGGCGAATAGCGGTAAATGTTTTCGCACACGGGCTCGTAGTTGCAGGCGTCCGTGCCGCCCATAACGAGATACGGGGCAACGATGTTGTTTTCGTCATCCTGCATGCAGATTTTCTTTATGATTCTGAATGCGTCTGAATCGGTGGGCGAGAATTTTGACGCCTCTTTTGCCTTGAGAATTTCAACAGAGATATTCTTGTTTCTGACAACCGAGTGGATATGCTTTACAACATCATCAATTGTTACGCCCGGCATCATCCTGAAGTTTACGATTACGCTCGCTTTCTGCGGCAGTACATTAGCCGCGGGGCTGCCCTGCGCCATAGTGACGCCCGTGGTGGTCCTTACGAGTGACGCGGCGGGAGGAATCTGCTTCATTATCTGCTTGATAAGGGGCTTCATATAGTTGAGATTGCAGGTCACAAGACGCACGGGGTAGGTGCATCTTTTGCCTATCTCGCTGAAAAGTTCGGGTATAAAAGGCATAAGTTCCGAACTGAACTGATTGTTTTCGAGGTCTTTGATTACATCCGCAAGTCTGCCCAGTGCTGTGTGCTTGGGAGGCTGTGAGGAGTGGCCGCCTTTTGCGTCAAGGCTCACTTCTATGTCGCAGTAGCCTTTTTCCGCGATGCCTACGCCGACAAGGTTTTTGTTTTCAAGCACGCCCTTGATGTTAATCGGCAGAATGGCACCGCCCTCGTCGATAAGGGAATCAAGATGGATGCCTCTGCTTTTGAGCACTTCCATCATTGCTTTCGCGCCGCCTGTTTCGTTGGCAACAACCTCTTCATCCTGACCGAAGCAGAGATAAACATCTCTCTCGGGGGTAAAGCCCTCTTCGAGCAGAGTTTCAACCGCTTCCATAACGCCCATAAGGTGATTTTTCATATCGAGGGCTCCTCTGCCCCAGATGAATTCACCGTCGTTATAGCCGCTGAAGGGCGGATGAGTCCAGTCGCCTTCGGTGCCCTCAGAAATGGGCACAACATCCTGGTGGGCTATGAGCGCGATGGGGTCAAGAGCGCTGTTTGTGCCCTTCCAGTGATAGAGGAGACTCGCCTCTTCAACAACCTCTTTCTCAAGAGTTTTGTGAATAAGCGGGAATGCTCTTTCGAGAAAAGCGTGGAACTTGTCAAACTGGGTGAAATCCACCTTCTCCTTTTCGGGGTAACTGACCGTCGGGATGGAAATCGCTTCGCTGAGGTGATCCATCGCCCTCTGTACATCAACATTTTCATTTTCGGGTGTGCCGTAATCAACCTTTTCGGGCTTGAATCTGAACGCTCTTACCGCGTTGACCGCGGCGGCCGATGCCGCAGCTGCGCCCGCGCCTATTGCAACCGCTTTTTTGCTGACTTTCATTTTCCTTCCGCCTTTCGTTTGTCTTATATTTTAATTATACATATTTGTTGACAATTTTCAATTCAAATTATATAATTTTTTCGGAGGAATGGTATGACAGGAGTTATAATTATCAACAAGCCGCAGGGTATCACTTCTTTCGGCGTGGTTGCGCGCCTGAGAAAAATCCTGGGAGAAAAAAGGATAGGCCACAGCGGCACTCTCGACCCTATGGCAACGGGGGTTATGACCGTTTTGCTTGGCGGCGCCACCCGTTTCTGTCCCCTCCTGCCGGACCATAACAAAGCCTACGAAGGCGTTTTCCGCCTGGGTATCACAACCGACACGCTCGATATTACGGGCAATATCTTAAGCGAAAAGCCCGTTAATGTCACTCCCGGCGAAGTTTCGGCTGCAGCCGCTAAGTTTATGGGAGAAATCACGCAGATTCCCCCGATGTATTCCGCCGTTTCGGTAGGCGGCAGGCGGCTTTATGAACTCGCAAGGGAAGGCGAAGAAGTTGAGCGCCCCGAAAGGACCGCCTTTGTCTATCTGCTCGAAACCGCGAAAAGCGAAGGCGAAAACGAATATACAATCCGCGTTGAGTGCTCCTCCGGCACATACATCCGCACACTCGTCTCTGACATAGGCGAGGCTCTCGGCTGCGGTGCTGCTCTTACCGCGCTCAAACGCACAAAGGCAAACGGCTTTACGCTTGCGGACGCCTCGGATTTGCCCGAAAACGGCGACGAAGAAGGCGCGCAGGCCCTTAGATCAAAAATTCTCGCCGTTGATTCGGCGCTTAAAAAATACCCCGCGCTCTCCGTTACGGGCGCGCAGGCGGCAAGGTTTTCAAACGGCGGCGCGCTCCTGCTCGAAAGGGTGCAGAACTGCGCGGCAAAAGGATATTACAGAGTTTACGGCCCCGGAGATGTTTTCTGCGGCATAGGCGAAAATGACGGCGGGGACTCGCTTAAAGTGATAAGAGTTTACAGGGAAATATAGGAGGACAGTATGAACGTAATCAGAGGAATTTTGTTTTATTTCTGGCAGTTCACCTACGGTCTGCTTCAGAATTTAATAGGCATAGGTATGCTGATTGTCTATAAAATCAAGGGCAGTGAGAGCGAATGGTATCATCACGCGCTCATCACCTATATTGAAAAGAAAAACTTCGGCGGCGTTTCGCTCGGTATGTTCATTTTCATCAATAAAAACACCAAAGGCGACGCCCGCCACGACACGCGCATTCACGAATACGGCCACACCGTGCAGACTATGATTCTCGGTCCGCTCTGGCTGTTTGTGATTGCCCTGCCCTCAATGATATGGTGCGGCGTGCCCTACTTCTGCAGACTGCGAAAAGAGAAAAACATCTCCTACTACCGGCTCTACTGCGAAGGCTGGTCAAATATGTGCGGCCTTTACGCCACAAAGGAAAAGTTCCTCACCGATGAGTGCATAAACAGGGGCAGATACGGCAAACCCATAAACCCCAACCACAACAAGCGCAAAGATATAAAGGGAAGAAAAAGAAAGACGAGAAAGAAATAAGACGGTAAACTATGGATAACGAAATCAACGGCTTTGACGAAGGCGTGGCGGCAGGCGGACTGCGAAACACCACCCAGATAAAAATCCTGTTTGAGTATCTCGCGGACGCGCTCGAAGGCGGCGCAGAAAGGGATACTCTGGTTCAGGCTGTGCTTCTGCACTCGCTCGTAAACTATTTTGAAGCGACCCAGGCGCTCGATGAACTGATAGAACGCGGCAATATAGAAAAAGACGAAAACGGCGCACTCACCCTGACCGACTCGGGTAAGAAAAATCTCGAAACCCTGCTCCCCGACCTGCCCTTCTCCGTAAGGGAAATCGCTTTTGCCGACGCGAAGGCGATAAAAAGACGCGAGCAGATAAAAAAGAGCAACCGCGTTCAGGTAAACCAGATTGAAAACGGCTACGAAACTGTGTGCAACGTTTTTCACGGCGAAGATAAAATGATGTCGCTCACCCTCTACGCCCCCGACCTGCGCTCGGCGCTCGATATAGCCGAAAAGTTTGACTCCGACCCCGGCAAATACTACTCGCAGATACTTTCGGCATTTTATGATGAACAGGAGAATCCCGATGCTTGAAGAACTCAAACAAAAAGTGCTTGAGGCAAACCTGAGCCTCGTTGAATACAAACTCGTGCTTTTCACCTGGGGCAATGTTTCCGCCATTGACAGGGAAAAAGGCCTCGTGGTGATAAAGCCCTCGGGCGTTGACTACGCGACGATGACCGCGGACGACATGGTGGTTATGAGCCTTGACGGTGAAAAGGTCGAAGGCAGACTCAACCCCTCGTCCGACACACCGACACACCTTGAACTTTACCGCTCGTTCCCCGATATAGGCGGCATAGCGCACACGCACTCAACCTTTGCCGTCGCCTTTGCGCAGGCGGCAAAAGACATAAGGCCCTACGGCACCACGCACGCCGACTTCGCCTACGGCCCCGTGCCCTGCACGAGAGACCTCACGGGCGATGAGATAAAGAACGATTATGAACTCAACACCGGCAAAGTGATTGCCGAATGCTTCGCCGAAAGAGGCATCGACCCCGCCTCGGTACCCGCCGTGCTCGTACACTCGCACGGCCCCTTCACCTGGGGCAAGAGCGCCGCGGAGGCGGCAAAAAATTCCGCCATCCTCGAAGAGGTCGCCAAGATGGCGTACCTGAGCGAAACACTCGGAGCAAACGAAGCAAGCAAAAACATCCGCAACAAACACTACTTCCGCAAACACGGCGCAAACGCCTACTACGGACAGAAATGACAAAAGCTCCGACCGATACGGTCGGGGTTTTTAATTCGCAATTCGAAATGCGCAATGCGCAATGTCGGGTCGCTTCGCTCCGATAATGGTTATGCTCCGCATATCCTTTTTGGCGGGCGGATGGTATCCGGTCTCACCTGTCGGTTCGGTCGGTGCTTCTGCCTTCGGCAGAGGTGTCCACCGGACACCCGCACCCCTACGGGGTAAGTGCTTAATAAAGTACCAAATAGTTTTTGATGCAACTGCCTCAAAGGCACTTAGGGAGGACGCAAGAAGCGATGAAAACAACGCATTTATGAGCGAAGACAGTACTAAGGTACGGCGAGCGAATAAAGGCGTTGAGAAAAAACAATAATCAACTATTCCTTATTAAAATCAGTACACATAAAAAATAGAAGTGCGAGCCGAAAACTCGCACTTCTGTCATTCCATTGTTTTTTCGTTTTTCGCGCTTATTGCTACGACCGAGGGAAAATTATTCTTCTTCGGCGTTGGCCTTAGCCTCTTCTATAACCTTCTGCGCAACATTCTCCGGCGCGGTCTCATAGTGATCAAACACAAATGTGAAGTAACCTCTGCCGATTGTCACGGAACGAAGAACGGTGGCGAAGTCGCCCATTTCAGCCATGGGAACTTCGGCGTCGAGTTTCTGCATCTTGGGATCTTCTTCGCTCTGACCCATGCCGAGCACTCTGCCGCGTCTCTTGGTAACGTCGCCCATGATGTCACCGAGATTGTCGCCGGGCATATATGCTTCAAGTCTGCCGTAGGGCTCAAGAAGTTTGGGACCTGCGAGAGGCATACCGTTCTTGAAAGCGATCTTCGCGGCGGTCTTGAACGCCATTTCGTTGGAGTCAACGGGGTGTGAGGAACCGTCGTAAAGAACGGCCTTCATGCCGACAACGGGGTAACCTGCAAGGGGACCCTTGAGGATGGCTTCGCGCAGACCTTTTTCAACTGCGGGGAAGAAGTTCTTGGGAACGGAACCGCCGACAACTTCCTCTGCGAATTCGAAGTCTTCGCCGTCAAGCTTCTCAAATCTGATCCATACATCGCCGAACTGGCCGCTGCCGCCGGACTGTTTCTTGTGTCTGCCCTGTACGGACGCGGTCTTGCTGATGGTTTCTCTGTATGCAACTTTGGGAACGGAGAGGTCAACCTCTACGTTGAACTTGTTCTTGAGTTTGGTAACAACGGAGTCGATGTGCTGCTCGCCGATACCGGAAAGAATCTGCTCGTGAGTTTCAACATTGCTCTCGAAAGCAACGGTGGGATCTTCTTCAGCGATTCTGTTGAGGCCTGCGGCAACCTTGTCTTCCTCACCCTTCTTGCGGGCTCTGATAGCCATTGAAAGGCAGGGAGTGGGATAGTTGACGCCTTTGAGCTCGATATCGCTCTTGGGTGCGCAGAGGGTGTCACCGGTCTTGAAGCCGCTGAGTTTGGTCACAACGCCGATATCGCCTGCGGGGATAACGGAAACGTCTTCCTGCTTTGCGCCCTTGAGGTTGAGCATCTTGCCCATCTTTTCCTGCTCGCCTGTGCGGCTGTTATATGCGGGAATGTCGGCTGAAAGTTTGCCGGAAATAACTTTGAAGAAAGACATCTTGCCGACGAAGGGGTCGGCAACGGTCTTGAAGCAGATAGCCGCAACGGGTGCGCTTTCGTCAACCTTGCAGTCGCCTTCGGCGGCGGCAGTGGCATCGGGAGCGGAGGAAACGATGGTGTTGAGGATGAGTTCAACAGCATCGGTGTTGTAGCCGGAGCATGCAAATACGGGGCAGATGTCGCCGCTTGCAATACCTGCTTTGAGGCCCTTGGCTATATCGTCGGCGGTGAGGGGCTCTTCCATAAAGAACTTCTCCATAAGTTCTTCGTCTGCGGAAGCAACAGCCTCTGTGAACGCCGCTTTCATTTCTTCAAGAGCGGGATCGTCGGGGATTGCGATTTCGGTGGCTTTGCCGCCGTCGTATGAATAAGCCTTGCCTGTTGCGAAGTCAACATAGGATGTAACCTTGTCGCCTGCGGTCAGGGGAACAACAACGGGGCAGATTGCCGCGCCGTATTCGGCTTTGAGTGAATCGAGGGTGGTCTGGAAATTGGTATTTTCAGCGTCGCAGCGGGTAACTGCAAACATCTTGGCAATACCTCTGTCGGAAGCGGCCTTGAAAGCCTTTTCTGCGCCGACATCGACACCGGAGCCGGAGCCGAGCACGATGAGTACGCTCTCCGCTGCGCGGATGCCTTCGCTCATGCCGCCCGCGAAATCGAAGAGACCCGGGGTGTCAAGAAGGTTGATTTTTGTGTTGTTCCATTCAAATGCCGCCATTGCGGTGGCGATGGTTGCCTTGCGTCTTTTCTCTTCCGCATCAAAGTCGAGCACGGTGTTGCCGTCCGCTACTCTGCCGAGTCTTTCGGTTGCCTTTGCGAGGTAAAGCATTGCTTCCGCAAGGGTGGTCTTGCCTTTGCCGCTGTGACCGGCTATGGCAACGTTTCTGATGTCTTTAGCACTGTAGGTTTTCAAAGAACTTCCTCCTTAAAAGAATTCGTAAAAACGAAAATTATTCGCATAGTACAGAAATTGTATCATAAACAATATTTCATTTCAAGATTTTTTTATTGTATATGAAAAAAAGAGAGCCCGGGGCTTCCGCCTCGGGCATTATGCATAATTATTAATGCTTTTGTTTGGTGAGAATAACCACAGATTTCTTTATTCGGCAGGCGCGTTTTCATCGGGAGCGGCTTCGTCTGCGGTTTCCGCCTCTGCCTGCGCCGCAGCGAGTTCCTTCTCTTTTGCCTTGTTGCGCCAGAGGTGTATTATGCCCTCGTCGTTGAGAGTCTTGATTACAACAACCGTAATCGGCAGTATGAATACGCCGAGCACTCCGAAAATCTGGATGCCGAGATACATACTCATAAGCGTGATAACGGGGTGAACATCAACATTTGATGACACTATCTTCGGCTCGATGACCTGCCTTACAACGGTGATGACAACATAGAGGATAATGAGGCCTATGCCCATACCGATATGGCGTGTGAAGAGGCTGATAAGAGCCCACGGAATCATTACCGTGCCTGTGCCGAAAACGGGCAGGATATCAAGCAGGGCGGTGCCGATTGCGATAACCGTGATGTAGCCGCCTTTATAGAAGCCGAGCGATTTGAGGATGAAGAGGCCGATTGCCACTTCGCAGAAGGTGATGAAAAGGATTATGGTGTAGGACTTTGCCCATTTTCCGAGCACGCCTGTCACGATGCGCTTTGCCTTTCTGATTTTTTCCTCATGCTCGTCGGAAATGCTGTTTTTAATCAGACCCGTGAGCGCGGGATAATCGGAGGCCATAAACACGCAGGAAACAAGCCCCACAAGGAATGCCGCTAAAATTACGGGCACTCGTTTTGCCGTGCTGAGAATACCGCTCAGAGGAGTTGAGAGGAAGGAAAGGTTGATGCCCGAAGAGGCGGAGGCAGGCGCCGACGCGGTTTCTTCGGTCTGCTCGGCAAGGTTGAGCACGCTCGCGGTCATATTGTCTATGGTAGTCCTGAGGTAGTTGCTTATGGACCTGGGCAGATGGACGAGCATATTTTCAATGTAATTTCTGATTGTTTCAATCACTTCGGGACCGCTTGACAGCTTGCCTTTGATGAAAGCAAAGAAATCAATGAACTCGCTCACAAGCGCGTAACCCACAACGCCGATAACTGCCGCGAGCAGGATAAACGCCAGAAGCACGAGCACGATTGCGACCGGCTTCATTTTGAGCGGCGTTTTGCGGGCGATGAATTTGATCGGCCTTTGCAGCGCCATGGCGACGGCAAAGGCGATTATAAACGGAAACAGCATCCAGAAAGCAAATTTCACAAGGAAGTAATACGCCGCCGCGAAAAGGGCGAAATATCCGAATGATATCAGGGTGCTTCTTCTTTTTTCAATGATGTTCAGGGAAACCATCTCTCTTTCTTAGTGTTCCGAAAAAATATTACACCTTAAAGGGAGCCATTACAACCGATTGACGCCAAAATTTGTAAAAAATTAATAAATATATAAAAAAGACTTTATTTGAAAAGAATTTTGTGATAACATATAGTTTGTATTTTTATAATCTGTTTTCAACGGAAGGAGTTGATATGATGTTTGTTGCCGTCATGGGCTACGGTACTGTTGGCTCAGGTGTGGCAGCCGTATTAAAGCGTAACGGCGAAGCCATCAGCAGAAGATGCGGGTGCGACAGCATCAGTCTTAAAAAGATTCTTGATATCCGCAGTTTCCCGGGTGATGAATTTGAAAACCTCATCACATCGGATTTTCAGGAAATCCTGAATGACCCGGAGATTAAAATAGTCGCGGAAACCATGGGCGGACTTCACCCCGCTTATGATTTTGTGCTCGCTCTGCTCAAAGCGGGCAAGAGCGTGGTTACCTCCAATAAAGAACTCGTTGCCGTAAAGGGCAGGGAACTGCTTGAAACCGCCGAAAAGAACGGCGTCAATTTCCTGTTTGAGGCGAGCACCGGCGGCGGAATCCCCGTGCTCAGACCCATTTATCAGTGCCTTTGCGCAAACGAGATAACCGAGGTTGCCGGCATACTCAACGGCACCACCAATTACATTCTCACCAAGATGATTAAGGAGGGCTCCTCCTTTGAAGCCGCCCTTTCTCAGGCGCAGGCTCTCGGCTATGCCGAAAAGGACCCCACCGCGGATGTTGACGGAATTGATGCGCTGAGAAAAATCTGCATCCTTTCCGACCTCTGCTTCGGCAAAAACGTGCCCCCCGAAAGCGTTGAAGCAATCGGCATAAGGGGCGTTACCCGCGCGGATGTTTCGGCGGCCAAAACGCTCGGCGGAGTTATCAAACTCATCGCCTCCGCAAAAAGACTTGACGGCGGAAAACTCGCCGTTACGGTCTCCCCCGCTTTTGTTAAAAACGGAAGTATGCTCTCCGTGACCGACGACGTGCTCAACTGCGCCCTTGTACGCGGCGATGCCGTCGGCGAGGTCTGCTTTGAGGGCCCCGGCGCGGGCAAACTGCCCACCGCGAGCGCCGTGGTTGCCGATATTGCGGACTGCGCAAGGCATATAGGAGTAAACAGAAGCCCCTCCTGGGAAGAAGGAGACGGCAGCAATGTTGTCACGGGCGACTCGTTTACCGCCCCCTGGCTTGTAAGAGCAAAGGGCGATAAAGAAGAAATCGGAAAACAATTCCCCGGCGCGGGTTTCATAGATGTGCCCGGCATTCCTGCAGGCGAGGTGTGCTTCACTACTGCGGAAATGCCCCGCAGCCGTGTTAAGAGCGGCCTCGCCTCTTCGGGCGCAGAGGCCTGCTCCGTAATCAGAATCACAGATTATTAAGAGGTAGTTATATGTCTTTGATTGTTCAGAAATTCGGCGGCTCCTCCGTTGCCAACGCCGAAAGAGTTATGAATGTGGCGCGTATCGTGACGGATACTTACGCCAAGGGCAACGATGTTGTGGTAGTCGTTTCCGCACAGGGCGACACCACGGATGACCTTATCGCAAAAGCGGCGGAAATCAGCGCCAAGCCCTCAAAAAGAGAGATGGACCAGCTTCTCTCCGCGGGCGAGCAGATTTCAATAGCCCTGCTTGCAATCGCAATCGAAAAACTCGGCTTCCCCGTATGCTCACTGCTCGGCTGGCAGGCGGGTTTCTCCACAAACTCCGTTTACGGCTCCGCCCGTATCAAAAAGGTAAACGCGGAGCGCATCAGGATGGAAATCTCGCGCAAAAACATTGTTATAGTCGCGGGCTTCCAGGGCCTCAACAAATATGACGACATCACCACTCTCGGCAGAGGCGGCTCCGACACAAGCGCCGTCGCGATTGCCGCGGCAATGCACGCGGACCGCTGCCAGATATTCACCGATGTTGAAGGCGTTTACACCGCAGACCCGCGCAAGGTTAAAAACGCGGTGAAACTCAGCGAAATCACCTATGATGAAATGCTTGAACTCGCCACACTCGGCGCACAGGTTCTCAACAACCGCAGTGTTGAAATGGCAAAGAAATACAATGTGATAGTAGAAGTGCTGTCAAGCCTGACAAACGCGCCGGGCACATTAGTTAAGGAGAGTGTTAAAATGGAAAAAATGCTTGTCAGAGGCGTTACCAAAGATACAAACGTTGCAAGAATTTCAATTATCGGCGTGCCCAACGTACCCGGTATTGCTTATAAGATTTTCGGCAAACTTGCCGCAGAAAACATAAATGTTGATATCATTCTTCAGTCCGTCGGCAGAAATGACACCAAGGATATCACCTTCACCGTTTCGGGCGATAACGCCGAAAAGGCGGTTGAGGTGCTTGAAGGTCTCGAAGTAACCTCCGGCCTCAAGATCGAATGCGACAGCGAAAACGTTGCCAAAGTTTCCGCAGTCGGCGCGGGCATGGAAACCCATCCCGGCGTTGCCGCCGCAATGTTCAAGGCTCTGTTTGAGGCCGATATAAACATCCAGATGATTTCCACAAGCGAAATCAAGATTTCCGTGCTCATCGACAAGAAAGATGCCGATGCAGCCGTTGCCGCGATTCACGACGCGTTTATTCCCGAAACCTGAGTTTTATGTCCGCTCTTAAAAAGGCTCTCACAGGCAAAAACATCGGCGCGGGGCTTATGTACTTCTATGTGCATTTCGCCATGGAAGTGCTCTGCTATTTCTGCCTCAAGAGGCAGGCCGGTCCCGCCTCATTCCTGTGGCTTTTTCCGCTGGCTTATGATGTGCTTGCCTTTGTGCCGCAGGCTCTTGCCGGCTACATAAACGACCGTTTCCCCCGTTTCAACGCCGCTCTTTACGGCACGCTCGCTATGTGCGCTGCCGCAGGCTGTTTCGCGCTCGGAGTTTTTTCAAACAGGTTTGTTCCTTTGGTAATTCTCTGCGCCGGAAACGCGCTTACACACGTGGGCGGAGCGGAGGTAACCCTGAGGAGTTCGGGCGGGCGTCTCGCCTCCCCCGCTATATTCGTCGCGGGCGGCGCGTTCGGAGTTATCTCCGGCACTATGCTTGCAAAAACTTCTCTGCCCTACGGCGCGGTGATTCTGTTTATGCTCACCGCCCTTCCGTTTATTATCCGTGCGGAGAAATACAAATCACCCGAAAAGAGCGCGGCTGTGCTTTGCCGCGGCTTTTATTACGCAAACGAAAAAATCAGCCCGTCTGTCGTGATTCTGCTCTCCTGCGTCACGGTGGCGCTCAGGTCATATATGGGCTTCTGCCTTCCCCTCGCGTGGAAGACAACCGCCCTTCACGCCGTGCTCCTCTATGTTGCGATGGGTGTGGGCAAAGCGGCGGGCGGAATCTTTGCCGATGCTTTCGGTGTAAAGAAAACCGCCATTTTCAGCGCGGCGGCCTCTCTGCCGTTTATACTGCTCGGCAACAGAATTATGCCCGTTTCGCTTATCGGCATACTGCTTTTCAGCATGACTATGTCCGTGTCGCTCGCCCTGATAGTTTCGGTGCTCCGGAACGCGCCCGGTCTTTCTTTCGGCTACACGACTATCGCTCTCACCGCGGGCGTTTTGCCGATATTCTTTTTCAATATCTCATCCTACGCCGTAAACAGCGTGATTCTTTCGGCATTTACCGCGCTCTGCCTTGCGGCTATGGCGGTAATCATAAGAAAGGATGTGAAGCGCGTTGATTAAATACACTTATGCTCTCGGCCCCGATGTGTGGCCGCGCGTTATTAACGGAGTAATCATCCTCGCGATTGTCACCGCCGTGATTGTAATACTCGGCATCGTCTTCACAAAAATCGAATTCCTCAAAGCAGGGAGGGATAAAGATGACTCACCTGCCTGTGTCGATGGCGCTGAGCCTGATTCTCACGATAATAATTGAAGGCTTTACCGCCTTTCTTCTCGGCGTGAGAGGAAAAGACAATTTTCTCTGCGTTACCCTTGCAAACATCGTCACCAATCCCGTGGTTGTCTGCGCGACTTTTCTCGCAAGTTATTATTTCGGCAGGAGTGTGCGAATGCCGCTCGAATACGCCCTCGAGATTGCCGCGTTTGTAACCGAAGGAGTAATCTACAAAAAAATACCCGTGCAGAAGAAACTTAACCCCTTTGTTTTTTCGCTTATTCTCAACGGAGTTTCTTATGCAAGCGGTTACATTTTAGCCCTTATTGTGTGAGGTAAAATCATGAAAAAACTTATATCCGCCTTTCTTTCCGCCGCGGCGGCCCTGCTGTTTTCAACAGCGGCTTTTGCCGACGCCGCCCTTCCTCCCTCAGAGAGGATTGTGGAATCCGTAAACGCATACACCGTTGAAATAATCTGCATCGCGGTTGCGGTTATCGCCTGCATCGCGGGGATAATCATCCTTGCCCGTATGCGCAGGAAAAAGAACGGCACTGACATTACGGACGCCGCGGGCGCAAAAGAGCAGGAAATCACAGAGGAAGACCCCGAAAAGAAAGAAGATGGCAATCAATGAAAAAAATACTATCCCTGATACTTACGGCTGTAATCTGCCTCGGCGTCTGCATTCCCGCCGGCGCGGACCTGATTTCGATTTCGGATATCATTGAGCGCGCAGTCGACCCCAATAAAGACCTCGCTATTGTTTCAAACAAAGACGGCGCCGCGACAGTTGACGGCCCCGAAGCCGTTGTGCCTTACGGCACCGAATTGCATGTGGATTATTACATCGTAAATGAAGATGAAAGCGTTTATGTTTACGCGAAATACCTTGACGGTCAGGTTGCCCTTGATAAAAACGACCTCTCCGGCCCCGCGATTGTAGAGATTAACGAGGCTACCGGCAACCGGGTCAGCATAGGCGAAAGACTTTCCGCTTTTTATCAGAGAAGGATTGCGCCGGTTATCAGCGCGATAAAGAATCTGCCTTCGCTCATTGTCGAGGTTGTCAGAGAAAAATTTCAGAGTATATTCGGTTAAATCAAAAGGCAGAGTATGTGCGCTCTGCCTTTTTTGATATATTTCAAGGAGGATTAATATGGATAAGGAAAAAACCGAAGGCAAGGGTTTCCCCTTCAATCACAAGGATTCCGAGCCCCCTCTCGATGTTTACGGCGGCCCCGAAATGCCGAAATTCGTTCCCCCTGCGGAGGCGATGGCAGTATATGCCGGCCCCGAGATGATGAGTAACCCGAATTTTGTGCCCCCGGGAGCATTCGCCCCCGAAGCAGTGGAAGAGCCTCCCAAACCCGCGTGCCCTCAGTGCGGCGCGGCGCTTGAGCCCGATTATCTTTTCTGCCCCTCCTGCGGAGTGAAACTGCCCCGTATGTGCCCGAGGTGCGGCGCACCCGACACAGGCGGCAAATTCTGCACAAACTGCGGTGAGCCGTTCAATGACTGAACTTGAAAAATACCGCGCCTTTCCCTATAAAATAGATTCGGCAGTCTGGGAGTTAACCCTCGCCTGCTGTTTTCACTGCGCCTACTGCGGCTCCTCGGGAGGCACAGCGCGTGAAAACGAACTGAGCACCGAAGAATGCCTGAACGTTGTAAATCAGCTTGCGCTCACCGGCTGCCGCCGCGTTTCGCTGATAGGCGGCGAGGTCTTTCTGCGCCCGGACTGGGAGGAGATAACCGCCGCTCTCACAGGCAGCGGGATAAAGGTCTGCATTATAACAAACGGCTACCGTATGACGCCGGATATCCTTGCCTCGCTTAAAAAGGCGGGCGTTGAATCCGTTGCCGTTTCGGTTGACGGACCCGAGCGCGTGCACGACGCTTACCGTGCGCAAGGCAGTTACAAACGCGCCTTTGAATCGATAAGCGCTCTGTGTGACGCGGGCGTTCCCGTATCCGTCATAAGCGCCCTGAGAGCGGATAACGCCCCTCTCCTGCCTGAGTTTTACGAAACCCTGCTTCATTATCCGATATTCGCCTGGCAGATTCAGGCGTGCTCCCCTATGGGCAACGCCCTGAGTAACAGCGTGGATGTTTACTTTAATTCAAAAGAAGTGCTGAAATTCATAAGAGAGCACAGGGGTAAGCAGAGTTTTTACATCGCCGCCGCCGACAATATCGGTTATTATGATGAAAACGAGCCCTTTGTGCGCAGAGTTGACGGCTCCGCTTTTGCGGGCTGCAGCGCGGGGCTGAGCATAATCGGAATTGACAGCACGGGTAATGTGCGCGGCTGTGAATCGCTCTATGACGAGCGCTTCAACGAGGGCTGTCTGCGCGAGCGCACCCTGATTGATATATGGACCGACCCCGACGCGTTTTCATATAACAGAAAGTTCACGCCCGACCTGCTTACGGGCAAGTGCGCCGGGTGCCCTCACGGAGATGTCTGCGCCGGAGGCTGCCGCTCTTATGACAGATTCACCACGGGGCGCCTCTATGAGCATCCTCTTTGCGCAAGAAATATGTGAAGCGCAGATATATAATGTAATATAATAAATATGCCGCCCCGCAGTGTTACTGCGGGGCGGCTTGCATATGAATTTGGATTATTTAGCGTAATCGCCTACTACAAGCAGGAATCCGCCGAACTGAGCGCCGAATTCGGGGCCGCCGTCCATTATGATTCTGCCGTTCTTGGTAGCGTCAAGCATATCGTCGGTGCCCAGAAGAGTGCCCAGGGCGCTCTTGAAGGAATCGAAGCGAAGGGTGAAGAAAGGCATTGCTCTCTTGTATTCGCCTCTGCCGGCTCTTGACTTGCCCGCCTTGATTCTGAGGAACGCGGAAACTTCGGGATGGTCATTGACCGCAAGCGCATAGACGCGGTCGGGGCTCTTGGTGGTCCATTCCTTGATTTCGGGATGGCCCTGTTTGTTGAGCGTGCTTATACCGCTGGTGAGCAGATAGAAGAAGCACTTGACCATAAGTTTCTGGGTTTCTTCGTCTTCGGGAGCTTCGGTTGCGGTGAGCAGGGAACTCATCTTGAGAAGCACCATCATGAAGGAGAGGAAAACACCGGGCTTCTTTGCTATACCCTTCATCTTGGGAAGAGTGCCGGGGCCGATTTTGCCCTTGAAGAAGGCGTTCATCTGCTCCACGCTCTTGAAAGCAAGTTCCACATCGGTATGCTCGTCGTCACTGACCTTGTCGGCGTGCACAACCCATTCGCCTGCGTTGATGACAAAATGGGTGGCATATTTGCCGTCGGGTGCTTCGGGGTCGCGGGCGCTTATCTGCACCACTGCGTGAGTATGCTCAAATTTCTTTGCGAGTTCAGGCACATCCATCGCGATTGTTTTCATAAGGGGAAGTGCGCCGCAAAGGAAAATCTTGTTAGTGAAAATATCTTCTCTTGAAGCCATAATCAATCAATCCTTTCCGTAGTTTAACGGGGGTAACGAATTAATATTCGTCGTCCCAGTTGTCGTCCTCTTCGAAGTCTTTCTTCATAACTTCGCGAACTGCGGAAATAATGCCGTTGGCATCAATGCCTACATCGGACATGATATCCTCCTGGAGGCCGATCATTGCGAAGCCGGGGTGACCGAGCATCTTGAATGCGCAGGCCTTGCCGCCGTCAACAACAACTTCGGAAACCGCGGAGCCGAGACCGCCGGTAATGAAGTGATCTTCAACGGTGATGATTCTTCTGGTTTCGGTAACAGCCTTCATAATGGCTTCTTTGTCGATCGGGCTGATGGTGTGCATATCAAGCACTCTTACGCTCAGTCCGTCGGAGTTTGCGAGGAATTCCGCCGCCTGTTTTGCCTGGAATACGCAGGAGCCGCAGGCGATAACGGTGATATCAGTACCCTCGTTAACGGTGACCGCTTTGCCTACTTCAAATCCGTAGTCCATATTCTGATAAAGCACACGGTCAAAACCGCGGTTGATTCTGATATAGAAGGGGCCTTCGGTGTTGTAGGCGGCGTTTACCGCGTTTGCGGTTTCAATGCCGTCTGCGGGGCAGATAACGGTGAGGTTGGGCATCGCTCTTGTAATCGCAAGGTCGGCAAGTGCGTGGTGAGTGGAGCCCGCCTGGCCGAAAGATGTGCCCGAATGGGTGGCAACGATTTTAACATTTGCTTTCTGATAGCAGATGTCGGTGTGAAGCTGGTCGCACGCTCTCATTGAGCAGAATGCGGAGAAGCCGGAAACGAAGGGAACGCAGCCTGCTTTCGCCATACCTGCGGCAACACCCATCATATCCTGCTCGGCAATGCCTACGTTGATAACTCTCTCGGGGCAAACCTTGAGCACGTCGCCGAGTTTTGTGGATTTTGCAAGGTCGGCAGTAATGGCTACGACCTTGGGATCGTTAAGCATAATATCGGCAATCGCTTTGCCGTAAATTTCAGCAGTAGCAACTTCGGTCTGGTCTATTGCGTTATAAACAAATCCGCCTGCCATTATTATTCACCCTCCTTTTCCGCTCTTTCAACACGCTTTGCGTAGTAAGCGTCAAGATCTTTCTTATACTGTTCAAATGTGGGATCGTCAATTGCCATATAGTGGCAGTGATAGTCGCCTGCAACGGAGGTGATGCCGGCGCCCTTTTCCGTATCCATAAGGATGCAGGTGGGTTTGCATTTTTCTTTTGATCTCTCAATCGCAACATCGATTGCGCCGCAGAGTTCTTTGATATTTGCGCCGTCAACAACGATGGTGTTGAAGCCGAAAGCCGTGAGTTTGTCGGCAAGGGGCTCAAGTTTCATAACGTCTTCGGTGTTGCCGTCTATCATGCAGTGGTTTCTGTCAATGAAAACGATGCAGTTTGAAAGTTCATACTGGTTCATCGTCATGAAGGCTTCCCAGTTGGAGCCCTCGTCAAGTTCGCCGTCACCGGTAACAACATAGGTGAGGTAATCCTTGCCGAGAATTCTTGCCGCAATAGCGGTGCCTGCCGCGATGGAGCAGCCGTGACCGAGCGAACCTGTGGAAGCGTCAACGCCTACAACCTTGTTTGAGTCAAGGTGCATACCCATCTTTGAACCTGAAAGGTTGAAAGTCTTGAGCATTTCGGGGTCGTTGAATCCTTTGTCGCAGAGAACGGGAGCATAGGAGATGGCCGCGTGACCTTTTGAAAGAATGAATCTGTCTCTGTCTTCCCACTTGGGATCTTCAACTTTGATGTTGAGGTACTTGTAGTAGAGAACTGTCAGAAGGTCAAGCACGGAAAGTCCGCCGCCGAGGTGGCCGCTGCCTGCCCAGACTGTGGTCTGAAGGGCAAGGTGGCGCAGCTCGTTGGCCTTCTTTTCGAGGTCGAGCCATTCCTGTTTTGTTAATGCCATAGAATATTCCTCCTTATATTTCGGGGAGACGCTCTCGGGCATTTCCCTTTACATATTTAATCAGCCGATTTCGGGGTGAAGTTTTTTGGTTGCCTTGAACGCTTCCTCGGCAATCGCGATGGACTCTTTGATATCCTCGTGAGTGAGGGAGGCGTTGATGAAATGGTTGTGGTGCGAAGCGAGGAAGAGACCTCTGTTTACGCACTCTGCTATCCAGTCCTGATGAATCATAAGCGAGTCATCGTTGGCTATCCTGAGATAGAAGAGAGCGGGAGCGCCGGAAACAACAAGGTCAAAGCCGTGCTCTGCGCCGGCCTTCTTGAGGCCTTCGGTAAACTCGGTGCCGAGTTCTTTGAACAGAGCGGGGGCGTTGATTTTCTTCATCTTGTTGATGCAGGCGATACAGGCGGCGAAGGGAACCGCGCTCATCCAGTAAGAGCCGGTGTAGGAGAGGCCGGAAGCCGCGCCCTTGAGGAATTCTTTGCCGCAGAAAGCGGACATATTGTAGCCGTTTGCAAGTGCCTTGCAGAAGCAGATGAGATCCGCCTCAAAGCCGAAGTAATGGTCGGAGCCCGCTATATCAAGGCGGAAGCCCGCGCGTACGTCGTCAATGATGATGAGGATTTCGTTTTCGGTACAAATCTTTCTGATTTCCTGCCAGAAGCCCTCTTTGGGGAACTTGTTGTCATAGAAGTTGCCGTGATCGTAGGGCTGGGCGATAAGAGCGGCGATTTCGCCTTTGTTCTCTTCGACGAGCTGTTTGAAGCCCTCGATATCGTCCCAGTCAACATAGAGGTTGTTGGCAACATCCTCGGGCAGAACGCCGGGATAGTCAACCTTCATAACAACGGGTGAAACGCCGTGATAGAAACCGTTGAAGAAGATGAGTTTCTTTCTGTGGGTATATGCTCTCGCGGTCAGAATAGCGCCCTGGGTGGCATCGTTGCCGTTCTTTGCAAAGAAAGCCCAGTCTGCGCTCTTGACGGTGTCAACCAGCAGCTCGGCGCACTCTACCATAACCTTGTTGGGCGAGGTGGTGCAGTTGCCGAGTTCCATCTGCTTGCGCGCGGCTTCGTCAACATCGGGGTCGCAGTAGCCGAGCACATTGGGGCCGTAAGCGCACATATAGTCGATATATCTGTTGCCGTCAACATCCCAGAAATAGGAGCCCTTCGCTTTCTCGGAAAAACGGGGCCAGCGGTTTACGGGGATGAACTGACCTTCGGCGGGGCCGAGATGGCCGTAAACACCGGAGGGAATAACCTTGGCGGCTCTTGCGTACCACTCATCCGATTTGGCGGTGGAGTAGCAGGGATATCCTGATGATTCTTTTGCTTTGCTCATTTTTCTTTCCTCCCTTATGCAAGATAAAGCCCGACTCTGTCGAGTATGCGGTTGATATTATCGAGCATACTGTTGAGTCCGTGCATTTCGATTTTACCGGTGCCCAGAGCCGTAAGCGCGTTCACCGTGCCGTTGAACAGAGCGTTGGCGGTCTGAAGGTCAACGAATACCATTGAAGCCCTGTACTTTTCGGGATTTTTCTTGAGGCAGACAAAATGGTGGTCTTTTATTCTGATTTCAACCGCCGCTTCGTCTTTGATGGCGATCATAACACTGCCGTCCGCTGTGTGAGCGGCGCTGAATCTGCCGATTTCATCCTGATTTGCAACCTGCGCCACGGCAACGCCGACAACGCCGAGTGTAAGGATGGTGTTGATTCTGAAGAAATCGGGATCCTTGAGGTCTTCTTCGCTCGGCCTCATATACTTGTTGAGAAGGTCGGTGAGCGCCGTGAAGTCTTTAAGAAGAAAACCTATGTGAAGATAGCCCTTTGAGGGGATGGGGGTAACTGTGCCGTCGATAAGTCCGTTGAACTTTTCGGGGGAACTGAACGGGAGTTTAACATCACATTTACTGCAGCCGTCGGTCATTTTGCAAAGGCCTTTGTAGAAGGTGATGGTTGCCGAGGGACCGCCCTTTACATCGAAGCCGATGGAAAGCGGCTTTTTGTTTGTGAGAAGTGCGCCTGCTTCGGGAACAAGTTCGCAGAGATTCTCAAGAGCACCCAACACTGCGTAAAGGTTAATATACGCAAGGGTTTTCTGGTCAATCATTTTGATTTCCTCCTTTGTTTTCTTCGGAAAAGGTCACTTCACCGAATAATATACTTTATTCTAACAAACCATATAAAATAAGTCAATGAAAAGAAAAATATTTGTATAATATTTATATAAAATTCAGTATTTTTTATAAAAAAGAAAAAGTACCCGCATTTCATCGCGGAATTAAGAATTCAGAATGCAGAATGCTGAATTCCGGGTCGCTTCGTTCCAATAATTGTTATGCTCCGCATATCCTGTAAGGCGGGCGGATGATATCCGGTCTCACCTGTCGGTTCGGTCGGTGCTTTCGCTTCGCGAAGGTGTCCACCGGACACCCGCACCCCTACGGGTAGGTATTAGGGATTAGGATGTAAGGAATTAGAGTTTCCGCGCCTGCGGCACGGACGGAACGCCGGAACGGCGTTCCCTACAGTGCGAATTTATTAAAACATACTATTATTTTTGATGTTACTGCCTCAGTGGCAGTTAGGGAGGGAACAGAAAAGGATGAAAACAACGCATTTATGAGCGAAGACAGTACTAAAGTACGGCGAGCGAA
>JAEEHB010000046.1 GCA_016280595.1 Clostridiaceae bacterium
CAGTCAGCAAACTCGGGGTTGATGACATCCATTTCATACAGCTTGTCATAGGGGATGTCAACCTCGCAGAGAAGAACATTCATATGTCCGGGCATTCTTCCCGCAACGGGATGAATTGCGAATTTGACCTCAGCGCCTTTTTCCTCAAGCTTGTCAGCAAGCATTTTAACCTTGCTCTGCGCCTGAGCGAGAGCCATTCCGTAGCCGGGAATAATGATAACCTTTTTGGCGTCGGCGAGAATTTCTTCGGGAGTTAATTCCTTCTTTTCCTCTTCGACTGTTTCCTCGTTTTCGGGTTCCTGCTCAGCTGTTTCTTCGGGCTCTTCCTCTGCGGGTGACTGTTCCTTAACCGCTTTGACCGATGTGCTGCCAAGAAGAATGCTTATAAGCTTTCTGTTCATTGCCTTGCACATAATCTGGGTAAGAAGAAGTCCCGATGCGCCTACAATACCGCCTATAGCGACAAGCATTATGTCACCGACTGCAATGCCTGCAATACCGCCCGCAACACCGCTCAGTGAATTCAAAAGCGAAATTGTAATGGGCATATCCGCTCCGCCGACACGGATTGAGAAGATAATTCCGAACAGCGCGGCAAGAATTGCGGTTACCCAGACGGGAGCGCCGAGAACTGCCGAAACAACGGTTGCGGCAATTATTATAAGTATAATAACCGTGTGGCCTTTGATTACAACGGGCTTTTGCGGGAGTATCTTGTGAAGCTTGCCTGCCGCAACAAGACTGCCTGTAAAGGTTACAAAGCCGATGACAAGAGCAATTACAGCAGTGTAAAGCGAAAACTTTCCGGTGGTGTGGCGGAGTGAAAGCAACGCGACAAGCGCACTTGAAAGTCCGCCGAAACCGTTTAAAAGCGCAACACGCTGCGGCATCTGAATCATTTTGACCTTAAGCGCGATAATGACGCTTAAGATTACGCCTACAGCAATGCTGACCCAGATAGTTTTTGAGGGAAGAATTCTGTAATTATAAAGCGCAACCGCTATTGCAACAAGCGTACATACCGCGCTCAGTCCGTTTCCGAAACGCGCCTTTTCGGGCTTGCTCATAAGAATAAGTCCTAAAAGAACGCCTATTACAAGAATTCCGCTTATGGTATAAAACTGGAGGGGGTTGAGCATGGTGTTTACCATTTATTCGTCATCCTCCTTCTTATTCTTTTTAAACATTCTGAGCATTCTTGCGGTAATGCCGAAACCGCCGACAACATTTATAACAGCGAGCACAACAGCAACGGCTCCTATAATAATACTGATTCTGCTGTAGCCGAGATGGTGCATTTCGGCGGCGGTTACCGCGAGCGCGCCGAGAACCGTAATGCCCGAAAGCGCGTTCATACCTGACATAAGCGGAGTGTGAAGCAGAGAGGGGACATTATTGATGATAAAGTATCCCACTACTGTTGCAACAACGAATACTCCGATTAAAATAAGATGAGTTGGCATATTGAAATGTCTCCTTTTACTTATTTGTTCATCGCCTCAAGAGCGCCCTTGTGAACAAGCTTGCCGTCAATTGTGGTAAGGATGCCCTGAACGATTTCGTCATTCATATCAAGTTCGATTTTGCCGTCCTTGGTAAGATATTTAACAAGGTTGTAGATGTTGTTTGCGAACATCCAGGTTGAGCTTGTGGGAAGCATACCGGGGATGTTTTTGATACCCTCGATTGTAACGCCGTACTTAACTGCTGTTTCACCGGGAACTGTGCATTCGCAGTTACCGCCCTGGTCGATTGAAATATCAACAATTACCGAGCCGGGCTTCATTGATTTGACCATTTCCTCCGTAATGATTACGGGAGCGAGCTTTGAGGGAACAAGAGCCGAGCAGAAGATGATGTCCATATCCTTGACAACGTCTTTAAGAGCTTCTCTCTCCTTGGCAATCATTTCCTCACTCAGAGCGAGAGCATAACCGCCCTGACCGACTGCCGCCTCAGCGGGAATGCCTGTGTCGATAATCTTTGCGCCTAAGGACTGCGCCTGCTCAGCTGCTGCGGGACGGATGTCAGCCGCATAAATGACAGCGCCGAGTCTCTTTGCGGTTGCGAGCGCCTGAAGACCTGCAACGCCGTTACCGATAACAAGCGCGTTACAGGGCTTAATCATACCTACTGCGCAGAAAATCTGAGGAATGAACTTTGCAAGGTCGTTGGCAGCCATAAGAATTCCCTTATAGCCCGCGCAGGTGCTCATTGAGGTAAGAGCGTCGAGATTCTGGGCTCTTGAAATACGCGGAACACCGTCAAGAGTAAGAGCGATAACGCCCTTTGCCGCCATCTTTTTAACCATTTCGTGATTAACGGGTGAAGCGGGATGAATGAAGGTGATAAGGTACTGACCTTCGTGCATCATATCGATTTCGTGAACGCCCTTTTCTTCGTTGAAAAGAGGTTCCTTAACCTTAAGAATTATGTCGCTTCTCTCATAAAGCTCGGCAACGTCGTTTACGATTTCGGCGCCTGCCGCCGCATATTCCTCGTCAGCGAAGAAAGCAAGCTTACCTGCATCCTTTTCGA
>JAEEHB010000047.1 GCA_016280595.1 Clostridiaceae bacterium
CATTGCGAAAAGAAACCTTTACCTCATGTTGAATATGAGATAATATCCGTCAGGCAGTTAACACCTGAGGAATACCAAGAAAGAGTTAACAAGTGGAATGAAAAACAATCCAAAACTACAACTGAATAAAAAAGAAACAGGCGGCTCATAATGAACTGCCTGTTTTTTTCGTCAATATCTAACCATGAATTCAAAACCGAGGAACCAGTTTCCTCCACGCTTTTGTAACGTGTTCGATATCAACTTACTTTGGTGACCCGGACGAGAATCGAACTCGTGTTACCGCCGTGAAAGGGCGGTGTCTTAGCCGCTTGACCACCGGGCCTTATGTTTGGTGGCGGCAGTTGGATTTGAACCCACGACCTACCGGGTATGAACCGGTTGCTCTAGCCACTGAGCTATGCCGCCATGCCGCTGAACTTAAAGCGCCCTTGTATTATATTATAAACTTTGCGGTTTGTCAACATTTTTTTATTCCGCAAAAATAATTGTTTCCGCTCCCCTTCAAAGCCGTAATTTTCAAGGTGAGAAAGGCAGATAAAAGGCGGCAGCCTCAGCAGCCGCCGCCCGTGATATTATTGTAAGGATTTAATCAGTCTTCCTTTTTTCTTGTGCAGACAAATGCCGCGGCGGCCGCAACGGAAACTGCGGCAAATACGGCGATGCCGATTGATGAGGAACCGGTGTCGGCGGGAGCCTCAGCCTCGGTCTCTTCGGCTGTTTCGGTCTCGTGGCAGTAGAAGTCTTTGATCTTCTGCTTGAGGGTATCAATGAGGTTCTTTATGGTTTCGAGCACAGTACCGCCGATGCCGAGCAGGTCAACTTTATTTTCAAGCTCTGCAACCGCGCCTGCAACATCGCTCTCGGGAACGAAGAGAGTGCCGATATTCTCAACGAAATCAATGATGCGGATGATGACATCCTCGATGGCATCCCACCAGCTTGCGTTGGTCTCAAACACGCTGATAAGTCTGTCAAGAACTGCGCCGATGCTGAAATCATCCTGGCCGAATCTGAGCTGGTTTGCGCAAATCTGAATGTGATTATCATACTCAACTTCATCGGTGAATACTCTGGAACAATACGGACAGGTCAATCCTTCTGAATTTGCATGGAATTTGTTCTGGTGATCAATTAATTTTTCTTCGGTGGCAAATGTTGATCAGCAGAATCCGCACTTGTATGTGGTACCGGAAGTTGTTGTAGTATCATCGGTTCCTGCAAACGCAACTACGCAGCAGGAGAGCGACATGATAACGGCGAGGGTGACGGCAAGTAACTTTTTCATAAGCAATACATTCCTTTCAATCACAATTTCGGTTCTGAAAACCTATATATAGTATATTGCCCGATAATAATACCACAATATGCACACCTTGTCAACAAACAGAACCGGACTTTGCGCGGAATTTACGCCTGTATTGCGGTCTCCTCCGGCTTGCGGATTGAGTCGAAAAAGCGGTTGTATTTTACAGCCCATTTCTGTATGGATTCGGAGGAATATTTTGAGGGGAAGGTTGCCTCGATTGAGGCGAGCCTGCCCATCCAGCCGATTATATCGCCCATATGCCCTTTGAACTCGGGTATGTCGCCCATTATCTTCAGTTTTTCTCGCACGGCGGACAGAATCTTCGCCATCGGCATATTGCCCGATGAAAGCAGGCTGAGTTCTTCCGATGAAACGAGGCCGCGCTTGAATATCTCATTGATTTCCGATGCGGTCATATAGGGCAGAATCGCCTTGATTACGGCGAGGCGCGAGGCGGAAAAACCGATTTCCTTAAAGAAAGTTTTCTGGTATTCCCACAGGGTTTCGGCGTTGAAAAGCCCGTCGGTGTCGTCAAGCACCGCATCCGCGAGCATCCTGCCCGCTTTGATTGCGTAAGCCATGCCCGAGCCTTTCACGGGGTAGGTCATAAACGCGCTGTCGCCCACCATCGCGTAGCCGTCGGCAACGAGCACCGCGGAAGGCTGACGCACGGGGATATCGGCAAAATGGCCGCCGTGTGTGATGTCTCTGTCCATATGCGGGTTGAATTCGCTCACGGCAAAAAGCCCCTGCGCCACATCGGAGTAATCCATCTCGGGGAATCTCGCGAGCAGCACATCCACCCTGTCTTTTTCGGTTATCGCCCAGCGGAAACCCTCCGTGCCGTCCTCTCTCACATAGATGTTGTAGGGCGTGTCGGGCGCCTGTACACCCGTCAGGCGGTTGAAATAAGCGCGGTAGGTGTGAAGAATATCATAATACGCGGGCTCTTTGTCAATGCCTAAAAAATCGGGCAGATTTTTCCTCAGCGGCGAGTGTACGCCCGCCGAATCTATCACGAGGTCGGCGTAAATTTTTTCACCGTCTTCGGTTTCAATGCCCGCAACACGGCTGCCGAGCATAACGGGGCCTTTGATTCCGGTGCCGTAAACGAATTCAACTCCCCTGTCACGGGCGAGAGAGATGAGGTAGGAAATGAATTCGCGGCGGTTTACGCTCAGGTTTTCATAATCCGGCGGCGCGGGCAGGGTGACGCTGTCAACATCGTCCTCAAGCGGCACAAAAGTGATGGCGTTGCCCGGCACTCTGAATTTTTCGGGGATTTCGATTCCGGCATACTCAAGCGCGGCGGCGTCGAGGAAATCTTTCTGGTCGAGACCTACCGAGCCCTCAGCCTCTTTTTCGTAAACGGTCACGCTGTGCCCTTCGTCCGCCAGAAACATCGCGGCGGTCACTCCGCCGTGACCCGCTCCGGCAACGATGATTTCGCTCATGATTATCCCCCTTCCTTTGTTTCTTAATATATACTGAATTATACTCCCGCGCGCGGTATAATTCAACACGGAATAATGATTTTAAGGCGCCCTTTTAATGCCGCTTGTTTCAGCCGGAAAAGGGCGAATAGGCACTTTTACACAAAAACGGCGTGATTTTTTGTAAAAATCAAGTGTGAGCAAACTATACGAAAAACGGAGAAAAAACGAGAAAAACGGAGATTGTGAATTATATTTCAAAATTTATCAAAAATGTTGTTGACAAGGGCATACCTTTGTGATAATATGTGCAGGCAATAGCGGAAACCCCGCTTAACTAAATTTTTTCGGAGGAAAAGATATGTCTACTTATATGCCTAAAGCGGGCGACATCACCCGTAAGTGGTATGTGATTGATGCAGCAGGCAAGCCCATGGGCAAAGTTGCGGTTGAGGCAGCCAAGCTTCTCAGAGGCAAAAACGAGCCTACTTTCACTCCTCACGCAGACTGCGGCAATCACGTAATCATCATCAACTGTGAAAAAGCCGTTCTCACCGGCAAGAAACTCGAGCAGAAAAAGTATTATCATCACACCGGCTATATCGGCCATCTTAAAGAGGTCAAGTATGAGACTCTCATGAAGACCAAGCCCCAGTTCGCAATGACCAAAGCCGTTAAGGGTATGATCCCCGACACCGTAATCGGCCGTCAGGCTCTCACCCGTCTTCGCTGCGTTGTAGGCGCTGAGCATCCCCACGCCGCTCAGAAGCCCGAGACCTGGGAATTTTAAGAAGGAGGCCATAGATAATGTATAACAACGAATCATATTACTACGGCACCGGCCGCAGAAAGAGTTCCGTTGCCAGAGTACGCGTATACCCCGGCACCGGCAAAATCATAATCAATGACAGAGAAATAGACGATTACTTCGGCCTTGACACCCTCAAACTCATCGTTCGTCAGCCTCTCGAGCTCACCGAGACTTCCGAGAAGTTTGACATCATCTGCAGAGTTGCGGGCGGCGGCGTTACCGGCCAGGCAGGCGCAATCCGTCACGGCATTTCAAGAGCGCTTCTTCAGTTCGACGAGGAACTTCGTCCCACTCTCAAGAAGGCAGGCTTCCTCACCAGAGACCCCAGAATGAAGGAAAGAAAGAAATACGGTCTCAAAGGTGCCCGTCGCGCTCCCCAGTTCAGCAAGCGCTGACCTTTATCTATTGTTTTCACAGAAGCTTCCGTTTTTTGCGGAAGCTTCTTTTTTTGCTTGCTTTATTTGCCGGTTTTCTGTATAGTAGTATTGGTTCCGGAATACCCGTAAAAAAACAAAGCCAATCAAGGAGCCGTCCCTTGATTGATGCATATCGCGGAAGTGCTGATAAAAGTGATAAGGATTTGAGAGAAAATTATGGTATTGGAAAAGTTAAGAACGAGGTTTTATGAAAACGCGGCGCTGCATCCCGGAATAGACTGGGCGCTTGTTGAGAAGCGCTTGTCGGACGCGCCGGAAGCATTGGAGATTTTGCGGCGGATGGAAGAAAGCGGCGGCGAGCCGGACACCATCGGCTTTGACGCAGGAACAGGCAAACTCATATTCTGCGACTGCGCAAAAGAGTCGCCTGCCGGCCGCAGAAGCCTGTGCTATGATGAGGAAGCCCTGAAAAAACGCGCCAAAAACCCTCCCGCGGGCAGCGCCATGGGGATGGCGCGGGAGATCGGCGCTTCTTTGCTGACGGAAGAGCTCTACCGCAGATTGCAGACTCTCGGCGAATTTGATCTGAAAACATCTTCATGGGTACAAACACCGGAGGAAATCAGGCAAAGAGGCGGCGCCATATTCTGTGAACGAAGGTACGGGGCGGTGTTTACGTTTCATAACGGGGCGGATTCGTACTACTCCGTGCGCGGATTCCGCAGTTTCATTCTGGTGTGAATTTTTGTTTTCCGGGATTTTGAATGCGTAGAAAAATCTGCTCCGCACAGGAGGAATCAATGGCTGATTATCATTACAGACCCGCCGCGGGTTGGATCAACGACCCGAACGGCCTTGTACAGTTCAAAGGGTATTATCATATTTTTTATCAGCATTCGCCTCATTTTGAAACGCCGTGGCATGAAAGCATGCACTGGGGCCACGCGAGAACGAAGGATTTTTTCCGCTTTGAGGAATTGCCCGTTGCGCTTTCCCCTGACAGGGATTATGACAGGGACGGCTGCTGGTCCGGCACCGCCGTGGTGAAGGACGGCGTGCTCTGGCTGTTCTACGCCTGCATCCGTGAGGGGACGCAGGCGGTGGCCGCGGCGTATTCGACCGACGGCGTTCACTTTGAAAAATGCGCGGGCAACCCGGTGATCCCTACCTTCCCGCCGGAGGGAAGCCCGGATTTCCGCGACCCGGCGGTCTGCTTTGCCGAAGGCAGTTACTGGTGCGTCATGGCCTCCGGCAACCGGGAGCGGAACACCGCCGTTCTGCTGCTGTATGAAAGCGGCGACCTGCTGCGTTGGCAATACCGCGGCGTGTTGCGGGAATGGGAAAACGCGAAGTTTGCGGAGTGCCCCTCCTTTGTGCCCTTCGGGGACCGGTATCTGCTGGCGGCCTCCGTCTGCCGGGAGCAGGGACACGCCTTCTCGCTGGCGGTCGGGCGTTTTGAAAACGCCCGATTTACCGTAGATGCGGAAGGGGAAGTGGATAAAGGTCCCGACCAGTACGCCGGGCAGATTTTCCGCGATTCGCAGGACCGTGCGCTGCTGATCTCCTGGATTCCCGGCTGGAACTACGCCGGATACCGGGAGAAGGATCTGGGGTGCTTTTCCGTCCCCCGGGAGATCACCTGTGAAAACGGCGTGATCCACGCGTATCCCGCCCGGGAGGTCCGGCAATTCCTGACGGAGAGCGATCCTGCCGTCATCCGTACGGATGATGGTTTCCGGATCCTCCGGTCGGGGCGGGAGCCCGTGGAATACCGAGGCCCTGTCCGGGATCTGAAGATCCTGCGGGACGGCCGCGTGGCGGAAGTCTTCGTCAACGGCGGAGAAGAAGTCTATACGGCGCTGCTCTGAGGGCGGCGCTTTCACGGAAAGGAAGAAAACGACATGGCAACGATCCGATTCGGTATTGTGGGCACAGGCAACATCGCACACCGGTTCGCGCAGGCCATCCGCAATACGAAGGGAGCCGTCCTTACTGCGGTTGCCTCACGGACGGCTGCCGGGGCGGAGACCTTCGGTAACGAATTCGATATTCCTCATCGGTTTGCGGGCTACGAGGCCATGGCCGCCTCCGATGTGATCGACGCGGCCTATATCGCGGTGCCTCACTCGGGGCATAAGGCATGCTCGATGCTGATGATGGCGCACGGCAAGCACGTTTTGTGCGAAAAGCCCATGGCCATCAACCGGAGCGAAGCGGAGGAGATGTTCGCCTGCGCCGAACAAAACCATGTACTGCTGACGGAGGCCATGTGGGCGAGAGTGGTGCCCGGTACCCGGAAAATGCGGGAACTGGTCCAAAACGGCGCTTTGGGGGAGATCCTCGGCGTGGAGGGCAAATTCTGCTATACCATGGATGAGGACGAAATGGACCACCACGTACTGAAGAACGAATACGGCGGCGGCTCGTTGCTGGACGTGGGCTGTTACGGGCTGCACTTTGCCAGCTGGTATCTCGGCGACGATATCACGCATATCAGCGCCGAGGCGGATTACTACAAGGGCACTGACCGCCACGCCTGCGTGCTGCTGAAATACCGCGGCGGCGCCATCGCCGACCTTTCCAGCGCCACGCTGCTGCGCAAGCCCAATGAGGGTTACGTCTACGGCACCAGGGGGTACGCGTATCTCAAACGGTTCTATGCCCCGCAGGAGATCGTGCTGGAGCGGGAGGGAAAACGGGAAGTGATCCCCGCGCCTTATGCCGGCAACGGCTTTGAGGAGCAGATCGAACATTTCTGCGACTGCCTCCGGAAAGGCCTCCCGGAAAGCCCCCTGATCCCCCACGCCCAGACGCTGAAGATCATCACTCTGACCGATACCATCCGGGAGATGATCGGCGTGCGTTATCCCCAGGACGGCTGAACAGCCCGCCCTGCGAATGAAGACAGGGGACGGTTCCTTGTCTTTGATGCGGGATCGATGTTCTTTTGTTCTCTGATCTGTTTTGTCACATTCTGAGGGTATTTGTATGGGACAGCTTAGGGGTCAATCGGAAGGGCGAAGCCTGTGAAGCCTTATGCCGCAAGGGGTTTCAGCCGTAACGATTGCAGCAATACGGTCTCAAAGGTGCCCGTCGCGCTCCCCGGTTTTCAAAGAGATAATTTTACCCTTATGGGATATACAGAAAACCCTTGTTTTTCAAGGGTTTTCTTTTTTGTTTATTGGTTATTTAATTCTCTGTAAAAATGTGATATAATCAAATCAACAAATCGGGATTTGGCGTGAGGAAATACATGAAAACATTGTGGATTATTATTTTGGTAGCAGATAATCTACTACCTTTGTTACTTTCATATTTTTATCCAAACTATAAACATAAAGAAATGGCTCTCTCGGTACTGGGCTCACGGCAAAGCCCTGTGAAATGGATATACAATATGTGGTGTATCATATCCGGAATTGTTTTTTGCATTGCTCCTTATGAGTTATACAAAGAAAACAGTAGCGGTTTGATGATAGCAATATGGGTATTGCTTGCAATATACGGTATTGGATGTGAAATCATATCTGGGTTATGTCCGTTAAACGAAAGCAGGCAGGACGAAGATTTTATTACTAAAATTCACGGTGGAGCTTCTGCTATTGGTTTTATGACATTACTCGTTGTACCGTTACTCTTGGCAATACTGCAGTTTCAATCGACAAATATAATTATGGGACAGATCTCGCTTGTGAGTTTTATTGTGGCTTTCGTGTTCTTCTGCTTTTTCATTATGGGAGAGAAAGAAAAGTTTGCAAATACGATTTTGCGACACGGCGGTCTTTGGCAAAGACTCGTTTTAGTGAGTTGTTATGTACCGTTAGCTGTTTTGTGTATTATAAAATGACAAATTCCGGTTTATAAGTCTGAGTCGGAAGAATAATCATCCCGATAAATCGGGATTTAACGAGGAGAAAAATATGATTAAAAAGGCAATTTGCTTGATTCTTGTTCTTGTTATGGCTTTCGCCGTTCGGTTTACTGCGTTTGCGGCGGACGGTGAGGCCGGCACGAGCCTCAAGTTTGACGAAAACGGCGATTTCAATATTCTTCACCTGACGGACTGGCACTGCGACTATCCTCTGCCTGCCGTTCATAAACAGCTTGTGCTCGAATCAATAGACGAGGCAAAGCCCGATTTGGTAGTGCTCGGCGGCGACCTTTCTGAGGCGGCGCACGATGACCAGCCGGCGGCAATCAAGGAAATCTGCGGGATTTTCGCCGAGGCGGAGATTCCTTTTGTCATCACCTTCGGCAATCACGATTATCTGCACGGCTACACGATTGACGAAATGTTTGCTTTCTATAAAGAATACGGCGGCGAATATTTCATCGGCACGGATGAGAATCCGGATCTTTTCGGCTGCGGCACCTGCAGCATTCCCGTCTATTCAAACGACGGCAGTAAAATCGCATATAACATTTATTGCTTTGATTCCGGCTGTGAGGTTGAAGGAAAGGGCTATGATTCCGTTCACGCCGACCAGGTTGAATGGTATCAGGCAAAAGCAGATGAACTCAAAGAGGCAAACGGCGGAGAGTATGTGCCGTCTGTGGTATTTCAGCATATTATCGTGCAGGAAATCTATGACAAACTTTTCCCCGAAGCCGGAAGTTATAACGCGGGTGTCAGGGAATACGAAACCGTTACTTACGATTTAACGCCTGTTCCGGATTATTCCAATGTAAAGGACGGCTATATTTTCGAAAAGCCCTGCCCCGGTTATTACAATCACGGTGAACTCGGCGCGATGAGCAAAAACGGCGATGTGCGCGCAATCTTCTGCGGCCACGACCACTACAACAGTTTTACCGTTGAAATTGACGGCATAGATATTATCAATACGCCGAGCATCAAGCCTCACGTTCTTCTGAGAAAGATTAACTGGGGGCCGAGAGCAATCACACTTCACGAGGACGGCACATATGAAAACAGAGTGCTTATGGCGTGTGAACTCGCGCAGAAGGACGGCTCACAGCTTGTGTCTGTCGGCGCCGTTTCGGGCGCGGAGATATTCATTGTGAAAATCTGGAAAATCTTTGTTGATGTTTCCCTGCCTTTCTGGGCAAAGTTAACCGGGCTGATTTACAATTTGTGATATGATTAACCGGGCAAACTGAAATCTACGGAGTTTTATATATGAAAAAAAGAGTGTGGATTATCGCATTATTAACCGGCGTTTTGCTTCTTTCAGGATGCAGTGCCGGTGATTACGATGCGGTGAAAGCGCAGATCCGTAATCTTTACGGAGAAAATGAAATAATCAGCGGCAAATATGATACTTCCCTTGCCGCCGTCTGCAGTAACGGCGTGTTTGTGGGGCTTGATGACAGCGGCGTGATTTCCTACAAAGGCATTCCCTATGCCGAACCTCCTGTCGGCAGTCTCCGCTGGAAGAATCCCGTACCCGCAAAGGACAGCGAGACCGTTTATCAGGCTTATTATTACGGGCATTCGCCCGTGCAGACTGAATGGCCGTCGGAAGAGGGGTCATATTACCCGCAGAGTGAGGACTGCCTGACTTTAAATGTCTGGTCGAACTCAAACGGACCTGTCGAAGGCAAAACGGTTATGGTATTCTTTCACGGCGGCTCCTACGGCTGGGGCGCTGTGTCGGACCCGATGTATGACGGACATAATCTTATTGAGAAATACCCCGATGTTATTCTTGTGACGGTTGAATACCGGCTCGGGATTCTCGGTTTTATCGATTTTTCATCCGTTCCGGGAGGCGAAGAATACTCAACAAGCGGCAATCTCGGCCTGCTTGATCAGGTATGCGCCCTGCAATGGATTAAAAAGAATATCTCCGCTTTCGGCGGCAATCCCGATAACATCACGATTTTCGGTGAATCGGCGGGAGCGGGAAGTGTTTTGCTTATTCCGCTGATAAAAGAAGCGAACGGATTATATAACAGAGTGATAGCGGAAAGCGGAGCGGTCAACCTGACCTACAGCAAAAAGGAGTGCCAAAACCTTACAAAACTTCTGCTCGAAAAAACCGGATGCGCCACGATGGACGAATTAACCGCGCTTTCAGAAGAAGAACTGATTGCCGTAAACGAAGATCTGAACGACTACAACAATTTCCCCGAAAGGGACGGAGTTGTGCTGCCTGAAGATCTGTACGGAGCCTATGAAAAAGGTGAAGCGGCAAAGGCCGATATGATTATCGGCACAAACGCCGACGAAGTCCGTTACTGGATTGACGAAATGGGCTACTATGTCAGCGGCATACCCGGTATGTCGCTTTACCGCCACTTGTTTCCCGTAATTTACGAAAACAACCGCAAGCGTATGACAGATGAAGAAAAGCAGTGCGCGGATGATTTTCTGTCAATGCAAAGCGGTCAAAAAATATGGAAACTGACGGAACTTTATAATGAACTTCTGTTCCGTGTGCCGTCACTTAAGCAGGCGGAACTTCACGCCGCTAACGGAAACACGGTCTACAATTATTACTGGACAATGCCGGGCGAAAACGAAACACTGGGCGCCTGCCACGCGATTGAACTTATCTATGTATTCAACAATCCGCAGATAACGATTTACAACGGCAACGTTTACAACCGGGAACTTGCAGATACGGTGCAGGATATGTGGGTGAATTTTGCGAGAACAGGGAACCCAAGCACAGAGACAATCACCTGGCAGCCGTATAACAGTCAGACACGCATGACGATGGTACTCGGTGAGGATATCCGTATGGAATCCGCCCTTAAGGATGAACAGCGGAAACTTGTTGAGCATTTACTCGGGCATTATTTCAACGGCTGTTATTCTCAGCTTGACCTTATAGTGCCGCATACATTCCGCATCGCAGGGCAAATTCTTGCAAGCGTCGCTCTGCTTACAGCCGCCGCAGTCTGCCTCATCCGTATTCTGAAAAGAAAAGGCAAGAAATCAAACAAATAAACAAATTCCGGTTTATCGGTATGAGTGTAATAATAGAGAACAATAATTTGAGATTAGCTTAATCCGGTATCTCAAAAAGTTTAAAAGGTAATAAATATGAACTACAGACTTGACGATTACGGTGTTATGCCTGACAGGGAATACCTGCAGACAGAAGCCATACAGAATGTTTTTGACCTTTGCAAAGAAAGCGGCGGAACGGTTGTCTTTCCAAAAGGAACATATCTTTTTTCAGGACTGCTTCTTCACTCGCATACTGAGGTTTATCTCGAAAGCGGCGCG
>JAEEHB010000048.1 GCA_016280595.1 Clostridiaceae bacterium
AGGCCACAGGTTTCACTTCCTGTGGTCTTTTTTGCTATTATTTTATGTTTGCCGCCCAGATTCTGAACTGAATACCGCGCTGAGACTTCACACGGTAACCAACGGAAATAATCATATCAAGGCTATAAAAATCTACTGGTTTATCCGAATTAGCAATGTGCATTTTTTGCACATTGCTTTCCGGAGACAGTTCTCCATCATTAAAAATGTTCTTAACCAACATTGATAAATCAATGAGCTTTAAATTTAAAATACTCTATCCATTATGGCAGAAAATAGGGTGAGTCAATAATTGTAAAATATGACCTTGCAAAAGCACAAAGCATTCACTCTCAATGGCTTGAGGAATAACAAAAACGCTTAAACGACAAAGCGTAAAAGCGTTTTAGACATTTATTTTGATTTTAGACATTTTGCAACTTTCTATTAAAATTATGGTTTATTGCCACAAAAGAACGGCTGTTCGACAGAACAGCCGTTCTTCTTTTTATATCCGGAAATCCTTTTATCCGCTGTGAAAAGAGTTCCTTTAATCCCCGGTATGCGCGGCAAAATAAGCATCCGCCGCGTTGTAATAAAGTACGAGCGCTTTTACGGCATTTACAAGTTCTGCGCTTACTGATTCATCGCCGTTTTCGTAACTGCTCAGCACCAGATAAGCGTAACTGAGTGCGGAATAACGCCAGATGCTTACAACAGTCGGACTGACGGGAACGATTCCTGTGTTATAGCCGTTTTCGACTGAACCGGAATTGCTTCCTCCAACAACACCGCCGACTGCATTCCCGCCCGTGTTGACGGTCACGGTTACTTTTGTCTCGTCGCCGAGTTCCGCGGATGGAATATCGGAGATTTCCACATAGTAGTATCTGCCTTTAAGTACGGGAGTCAGAAACTCTGCGTTATCGCCTTCGCCGAGCGCGAAGGTATAATTGTCAATCGTCTTTCCTTCCGGAAGAGTAAAGTAATGGCGGATTGCCGTCTTCGTGCGCAGCACCAGGGTTGAGCCTGCATAGTTAATATTGCCGTCGGTATTGCTTATGACGGGTGCGCTCTCTGAAAGCAACTGTGCCGTTACAGTCTGCATGCCGCTGCTGTCAAACAGCGCGTGCGGAGCAAGGCCGTCATAGTAGCCGAAGAGTTCGTTCGCATAGTATCCGTATACGGCAATTGCTCTTGCGAGGTCTTCAAGATCTTCGTTCTGCATATATTCCGGATTCTCCGACAGCTCAGTGAGATAATCATATACGGAATACTCAAGATCAGTGCTGTATTCGCCCGCGTATACTCTGCCGGTAATTGTTTCGCCTATCTGTGCCGCGGCTACATTGCAGGTGAATTTGTATGCAGTTGAGCCGTCATCAAACACTTTATACTTGCTCAGATCAATGGGAACGGTTACGGTCTTGCCGTCAACGGTAAATTCGGCGTAAACATCATCGGAAACATCTTTAATTTTCACATAGAAATTCACGCCTATATCTCCGCCGAGAGTGAGGGAGTGAGCGGCAACATACAGCAGAGGCAGGACTGTACAGAAGAACTCATCGTCGCGCTCCGTCACATAATAACCGTCCGGCACCCATTCGCTGACATTCTGTATGAATCTGCCGCCTATTATACTGATTTTATCATTGTTATAAGAATTGATTAAGTCCGTCCACCAGTCGAATGTGCCGGCGGCAATGTTTACGGTCGATTCTCCTTTAGAATGGATGAGATGTGCAGCCATCATGTTGCACTCATCCTTAAAATTCGCGTTGACAATATTGATCTCGCCGGATTCAACAAGAATGAAGTCGTCAACATTCGGTGCTTCATTCAGGATTGTGACGCCGTCTTTCAAAGTCAGCTTTGAGTCCCATTCAACATCTGCAAAACCTTTCTTGCTGTAAACCAAAACGGTCCCGTTTCCGCCGGAGGAATCGCAGATGGTGAGACCTGCATTATTATCGAGATAAAACATATAATAGTCAGACGGGAAATTGGGATTCCCGCCGGTAATAGTATGACCGTTCAGATCCAGTGTTATGTCTATCATGTGAAATACGTCATTATAAGAAACATCCTCAAACAGCTTGATCGTGTCGCCGTCAAGCGCAAAATGTGTTGCGGCACTCAAGCTCTCGAAATACATACCGGATAGTTCACAGCCGGGCTGCCACGAATAGTTTTCGCGGACATAGTAGTATCCCTGCTCGTCGGGCCCCGACAGAGAGCAATCGAACGAAAAATATGTATCGACATACGGGCTGACATCCTGATTGAAGGTGCCGCCAATAATTGAGAATAAGCCTTGCTGCCCGAGCAATGAAGAGCCGGTTTCATAGAAGCCGTTAAAAATATATGCATATGCACATTCGTCCGTTTGAATCAGATCATCCCAATGACATGAACAGTCCCTGATTTGAACCGTTGAGCCCAATGAAGCATGTATCATGCAGGCGCCGGAATCTGTTGTCTCATTGAAATTTGCGTTGATGATGCCTAAAATTCCCTCAACATAAATAATGTCGCTGCAGGAGATTTCCGACTCCGCGATGATATAAATACCGTCGGTAATTTTCAGAACGGAAAGGTTATCTATATAGCAGAATAAAGGAGGCGAATCCGCACCGCTGCCGGAGCCCTGCTGTGCGAGCACAATACTTCCGGGATTGCCGGAGGAATCACCGATTGTAAACCTTGCGCCGATCAGATTAATCATTTCGCAAAGCCCGCCGGAGGACAGGGAAAGAGTGTGACCGTTCAGATCCAGCACAACGGATTTGTCCGATAATTCGATTGCCTGACCGGAGAATGTTTCTTCGGCATCCTGCGTCATCATAACCGTATCGCCGTCCTGCGCGGCATCCATCGCTTCCGTCAGCGTGTCAAAATTCAGCGGATCCCGGTCTTGCCTTATAATCTGATAAGCGCTGTCACCATCTGCCGCCGCCGGCACGCAGAAAACCGCGCCGAGCACGAGCATAAGCGAAAGCAAAACCGATAAACCCTTTTTCAGATTTTTCATATTCTTCCCTCCCAAACAGATTTCAGAACGCTTACTTATAAATTTTATCATACAGGTACGCTGAAGTACAATAATTATTTTTATTAAAAACGGTAACACATATAAAAACGGCTGTTCAGGCAGAACAGCCGTTTTTCTTTTATATCCGGGAAATTTTTATCTGCCGTGACAAACAGTTCCGTTATTCTGTGATATGAGTGCCGAAATAAGCAACCGCCGCGCAATTGTAAAGAACAAGCGCTTTTACGGCATCGGCAAGTTCTGCGCTTACTGATTCATCGCCGTTTTCGTAACTGCCGAGCACTAGATACGCGTAACTCAGAGCCGAGTAACGCCATGTGCTTACTGCAGTGCCTTCGCCGTTAAGTACGGTTACGGTTGTTTCGTCGCCGAGTTCCGCTGAAGGAATATCGGGGATTTCCACATAGTAATATCTGCCTTTGAGTACGGGTGTAAGATACTCTGCGTTTTCGCCTTCACCGAGCACGAATGTATAATCACCAATCGCTTTGCCTTTGGGCAGGGTGAAGTAATGGCGGATTGCCGTCTTTGTGCGAAGCACAAGCGTTGAGCCAACATAATTGATTTCACCGTCTGTATTGCTTAAGACGGGCTCGCTCTGAGCAAGCGACTGTGCAGTTACATCCTGCATTCCGCTGTCATCAAACAGCGTGTGCTGTTCAAGACCTTCGTAGTAGCCGAAGAGTTCGTTCGCGTAGTAGCCGTAAACGGCAATTGCTCTTGCGAGGCTTTCAAGGTCCGCATTCTGCATATACTCCGGATCTTCCGAAAGCTCGGTGAGGTAATCATATACGGAATATTCAACTTCGGCCCAGTTGCCGCCTGCGTATATTCTGCCCGTAATTCTTTCGCCGATTTGCGCCGCGGCTACATTGCAGGTGAATTTGTATGCGGTGGTGCCGTCATCAAGCACTTTATACTTGCTCAGGTCAATCGGAACATTTACGGTCTTGCCGTCAACGGTAAATTCGGCGTAAGTATAACCGGAAACATCTTCAATCTTCACATAGAAGTTCACGCCTATGTCTCCGCCGAGTGTGAGTGAGTGAGCGCAGATTTCCGGCACGGATTCGCTTACGGCTGTGCCGGCTTTCGCCGGCCAGTTTTTTGCCTGAATGTTTTCCGCTGAAAGCTGTTCGCCGTATTCGTTCAGGTTAAAGCCCCTGAGGTGGGGATAGAATGAGACACCTTGTGTGTTTGCCTTTGCGAGCCACGGGCTTGTTTCACCCTCTTCGTATGCAAACACCATATTTTCAAGCGCGGTAATGCCCGTCATCTGCGCGGTGGTAAGGCCTTTTACATTGTCTTCTTCAAAGTCTGCGAAGTCAAACGCGCCGATTTCTCTGCATAAAGACTTATCATAACAGCAGTTTGTGACTGAACTGCCCCAATTCCATCCGACCAGATTGCCGATCATTTCTTCGCCGTAAACAGCGCCAAGGTTATAGCAGTTTTTGATTGAACCGATTGAATTCCATCCGGCTACGCCGCCGGCATAACGAAGGCCGGAAACAGAGCCTGTGTTATAACAGTCTGTGATTTTGCCCTCTTCATTGAATCCGGCCACGCCGCCGGCAGCACTTTCGCCGGAAACAGAACCCGTGTTATAACAGTTTGTGATTATACTGTCAGTATTATGTCCTGCCACGCCGCCGGCATAATTATAGCCGGTAACAGCGCCGGTGTTATAGCAGTTTGCGACCGGCCTTCCGCTTTCGTTGAGCCCGATCACGCCGCCGGCATTTTCATTGCAGGAAACTGCGCCCGTGTTATAACAGCCTGTGACTGAGCCGCCTTTATTGTAACCGGCAACGCCGCCGGCATTATCATTAATATCTGCCGGGTAAGAATCGACTGTTACCGTTAAAGTTACCGCGCCTGTGTTATGGCAGTTTGTGATTTTGCCCTCTTCATTGAATCCGGCCACGCCGCCGGCACTGATATAATATTCAGCTGATCTGGGAATACTGTTGATATAATCATCGGTTACCGTTAAGGATACAGTTACAGTGCCTGTGTTATAACAAACCGAGACAGAACTGTTGCTCCCGTTGAATCCGACCACGCCGCCGGTGTTGCAGGAGCCGTAAACATCGCCCTTGTTACAGCAGTTTGCGATTTTGCCCTCTTCCTCTTCATTGTATCCGACCACACCGCCGGTCATTTCTTCGCCGGAAACAGTGCCCGTATTATAACAATTTATGATTGAAATGATTGAACTCTGGCCTTCATTGTATCCGACCACGCCGCCGGTATATTTACCTCTGCCATCAACTTCGCCCGTGCTGTAACAGGATGTGATTGTGTCTTCGTTGTAGCCTGCCACGCCGCCGGTAAATTGACTTGCGCCTTTAACTCTGCCCGTGTTGCAGCAGTATCCGGTTACGCCGGCGTTATACCCTGCCACGCCGCCTGCATAGTCACCGCTGCCTGACACAAATCCGGTGTTGTGACAGTATATGATTGTGCCGGCATTATATCCTGCCACGCCGCCTGTATAATCCGTTCCGGTTATTTCGCCGTCTTCAAGGCCGACATTTTTAACAATGCCGTCCGGACCGACAGCGCCGAAAAGCCCGGCGTAGCCGTTTGCGAAATTATTATAGGTGAGGCCGTAAATTGTATAATTGTCGCCGTCAAAACTGCCGGTATATTGCCGGCTGTTATTACCGATAGGTATCCAGTCTCTTTGCTGAGCCGAAGCGGATGCGTCAATGTTGCACGTGAGAACGGCGCAGAGGTCCGTTTCGCCGCTGTTTACGCGCCGGGCAAACTCTTTCAGATCCTCATAGCAGCTGATGTATTCCGGAACAAAGTCCGGACAGTCTGCGCAGTGCTTAAGGGTAACGCCGGAGACCGATACCGTCTCGATTCTCCAGCCCTCACCCATATCATCGCATCTGATAACAGAGTAATTATCATCCACGGAAATAACAGTTTCCTGCGAGAGGTCAATTCTCCGGATCAGGGTATGGGTAAGGCCGTCATACCGATCATAGGGAAGTTCGTCTTCCGGAAAATCCCACTCTGAAAGCACAGTATATCTCCAGATAAACGGGGCATTGAAGAATGTGCCCCGCGGAATGTTGTAGGGATCGAGTTCGCCGCCGATAACACTTCCGGGATCGTCGATAGTCGGACCCCAGCCGGAATCGCCGTAAGTCAAAGAACAGTAGGCGGGAACAAAAACATTTTTAAGGTTGTAGCATCCGCGGAAGGCGTTGGTTCCTATCCTCAATGATCCGGGGACGGTTAACTTACACAGCCAGTCACAGTATTCGAAAGCCGATTCTCCGATGGCAACAACGCTGTCGGGAATACGGAGCTTTTCAGTTTCTTTGAAGCACCCGACAAGAGTTTCCATTGACGGATCGGAAAAAACGAAGCCGTCTCTTAAATAGCAGTTAACATATCGCGCGCCGCAAGAAGGGCCGCCGTCACGGTAATATGTGACATTTATTATGCCGTCAAAAGCATATTGGCCGATGTTTCCGACAGATTCGGGCACGGTAATCTGCGTGATGCCGGTGCATCCGGCAAAAGCCCCTTCGCCTATGCTTTCAACTCCGGAAGGAATATCAACATTTTTAAGATTGACGCAGTCTTTAAAAGCAAAATCATCTATCGCGGTTACGCCGTAGGGGATAACAAACGATTCGTTCGGTTTGTTCGGCGGATAATACACGAGTGTTTCGGGAGAGCCGGAGCCGCCTTTGGTATAAATCACGCCGTCAAGGCAGATGAAATTGTCATTGGCTTCATCCACTTTAATACGCTCAAGGCCGGTGCAATTCTCAAACGCCCGCGCGCCAATCGAAGTTACGCTTGCCGGTATGGTTATGTTTTTCAGAGCGGAGCAGCCGTAAAAGGCAAAACCGCTTATCGCTGTTACGCCGTCCGGAATTCTGAAATCCTTAGTGTCGGCTTTCTGCTGAGGATAGCAGATAAGATTTATCGGTCCGCCTTCCGAATCTTTTCTGTAAAGGATGCGGTCGAATTCAATGAACGTATTATGGCCGTACTCGACTTCTATACGGATCAGATTTTCAAACCCCGCAAAAGTGCCTTCGGGGATACTTGTAATATATTCGGGAATTGTTACAACCGGTGTATCGGCATTTCCGTAAGGAGTTTCTCTGTCGGAAATCAAAAGAGTAAAAGAAGGAAAAGCATCCTCCGTATGAGCCATCTCCGGAACAACGGCGGTAATCATATTATAATATGATTTGAATACATTCTGAGAAATATCAATGACATTAAAAGACAAAATATGATCGGGGATAACAACACTTTTCGCGGCGGTATTGCCGATTGCCTGCGTGATTGTCGCGCCGGAGCCGGATATACTGTAAACGAGCATCATAGTTGTTGCCGGGAAAAGTCTGCGGTATTCATAAGAATAATCTGCATCGTGTATATAAGGGACAAAAGCAGTTGCCAGATTGGTGCAGCCCCCAAAAGCATTATCGCCGATATGATAAGAATGCATCTGATAGTTATCCGGCGAAGTGCTGAATGCAATGGTATGCGGAATGGTAACGGAAGAAAGGGAGGAGCAGCCGTAAAAGGCGTGAAAGCCGATTGACGTTATGCCCGTCATAGCAACGGATTTAAGGCCGCTGCAGCCGTAAAAAGCGCGCTCGCCGATTGACTCGGTTACCTGAGACAAAGTGACTGACATAAGGCTCCTGCAGCCGTTGAACGCATTATCACCGATAGATACTAAATTGTTGGAGAAATCTATTGACGACAGATTGAGGCAGCCGTAAAAAGCGCGGCGGCCTATTTGCTCAACTGACGGGCAGAGCCCAACGGTTTCAAGATTGGTGCAGTCTCTGAAGACACCGTCACCTACAGAGGTGATGCCTTCTGCGAGAAAAACCTCTTTGATTTTGGATTTATTCGGCACGGCGGACGAAACTATATCCGCGGTAACGCTGCCGGAGCCCGTGACGGTAAGGGTTCCCGATTCTTCATTCCAGATCACAGTCGCTTCCGCGTACGCACTCAGCACGTCGAATGAACCGAGCACGAGCATAAGCGAAAGCAAAACCGATAAACCCTTTTTCAGATTTTTCATATTCTTCCCTCCCAAACAGATTTCAGAATGCTTACTTTTATATTTTATCATAAAGACATAATGAAATACAATAATTGATTTATATAATGCAAAACAATACCGCTGTACCTTCCGGCACAGCGGTTTATCTCTGTTTCATTAATCTATCGGGCATTACCAGCCGGTAAATCCGTTTGCAATCGCCCTGAATATATTCACAAAAAAGGCAACAACTCTTTGCGCGAAATTCTGCTCGATATTCACAGGGTCCGACTCACACACAATATAAACCGGAGACTGTGATGCGCCGATGCGTTTTTCGCCGCCGGGCACATTATCCTCAATCACATTGCCCGTCATATCATAGATTGTTATTTCTGTATCCGGGAGATTTACCGGCAGGTTAAACTCAGACTCTGCCCAGACGGCATATACGGTCTGCCCGCTTTGCGCATATGTTGCAACATATGCGGACTTCTGATAAAACAGGCCGAATCTTGTCTGCTCGAGGGCGGCGAGTTTTTTGCCTGCCGTGAGGGAATTAAAAGTTTTTACGGCGCCGGCGGAGATTTTCGGCGTAAAGTCATTTTTGTAAAGCCCCAGGGAATTTTCGTACTCCTCGCCGCCAAGCACATCCGAAGTGATGCTGCTGTCCTGCAGTTCGTAGGTAATGTACTGCCCCTCTATGCCGTAATCAAGCAGAAATTCATCATAAAAAACGGCGTTGCGAATGATGTATTGCGCCTGCGTCTGCTCGTCAACATTGCTGTTTGCCCATCCTGTTTCCGTAACCCAGACAGGCATTTTATCATAGCCGTGTTTTACCAGCACATCTCTGTATTCGTCCAGCCTGTTTCTCGCCCGCTTTTCGGGAGCGCTTTTTCCCAAGTAGTAATGAACTGACAGGCCGTCCATATACTCACCCGCGCCGGCGCTCATCATCTCGTCAAGAAAATCCGTTCGATATGCAATCGCGCCGCCGAGCACGGTAACTTCGGGATCATTTTGCTTGATAGTCCGATATGCCGCTTTCAGCATCTCGGTATATTCCGCGGCAGTCGCGTCCTTGGTATTGAAATACTTAAGGTCGGGCTCGTTCCATATCTCATAAGCCTTAACTTTTCCGGCTAAAGATTCCGATACAAAATCAACATAGCGGATATAGGCATCGAAGTATTCGTCATCCGCTGTCGTTTCCGGATTGCCGTCACGCACGGGAAGTGTGCAGTCCCACGCGCCCCCGGCATCTGTATCGGCTTGCGACGGTTTACCGAAATCATAAACCGTGTTGCCGTAACTCAGCACCACAAGGCAGTCAATGCCGTTTCCGGCTGCCGATTGAGTCCACCTCGAGCGTTCGGGGAAGGAAAGCTGCCCCTTTACGGATTCCACGGTCTGCCAGTGCACCTCGTCGCGCACAATGGGCAGGTTGGCGTTGACCGCCGCCTCACAGGTCTGATCCTGATTACGTCCATGAGCCATGTGGGTGCAGGCACCAATTCCTCCGGCCTGTACCGGCACCGAAAAACAGGAAATCATAATAAATGCCGCCAAAAGAAAAGACAGTATTTTTCGTACTTTCACAGAATCACCTCGAGTCAAATTATAGTTTTATTCGGCTTCTTCGCTTACGGTTTTTGCCATTACCAGATATACGGTATCACTTTGTATTTCACTTTTGTTTTATATTCCGCATAGCCTTCGAGGCCGGTTTCGAGCACTTTTTCTTCGTTTTTCATGCGCTTTGCGATGATGGGGATATACAGCAGCAGGATTGCGAAGGAGAAGGGCGAGGCGAGAATTATTCCCATTGAAAGAAAGAGAAACAGCGTTGACGAATACATCGGGTGGCGGACAATTCCGTAAAGCCCGGTGCTTATTACCTTCTGGTTTTCCTGCACCTCAACCGTTCTTGAAAGATAAGTGTTTTCGCGCAGCACCTCGGCATACATGGCATAAGCCGCAAGGAAAACCACCGCGCCGGCAATTACCGCCCAATCCGGCAGAATGAGCCACTTGAAGCGGAAGTTGAGCCCTGCGGCAACGAACGCCGCGAGAAACATTATTCCGCTGAGCGCCACAACGGCTTTCTGCTCGTTTTCCTCTTCCTTTGCGTTCAGGCGCTTTTTCAGGAGTTCGGGATTTTTGAACATCATCACAAGCCCCGCGATAAACATCGGAACAAACAAAACGGCAATCAGGAGCCAGGCGCCCGGATGTTTAATTGTTCCGGCGGGCACAAACAGGAGAACGCCGAAGAGTATCAGGCCGGATATGAATTTTACGATTGCCTGAAAAAACAACTTTTTTGTCATACTTTTACCTCGATAAACCGGAATTTGTCTGACTATTTCTCTTGCTGCGACTTTCCGTAATAATATCTTCCGGTCAAAAATACGCATAGTCCAAAAACAGTGGACAGTACCATAATTATATATCCTGATTTCGTTATTTTACCTTCTTCAGTTCTTAAATCATTATTTTTTCCAAAGAATTTAATCATATTTCGGTCTTCCATTCATGATTTGTATTATTCTTTCTTCGCAGTCAATCCGGTA
>JAEEHB010000049.1 GCA_016280595.1 Clostridiaceae bacterium
AGGCCGAGGTTGAGGATGGTATCCATCATACCGGGCATTGATGCGCGGGCGCCGGAACGAACGGAAACAAGAAGAGGATTGGTGAGAGAGCCGAACTGCTTGCCGTTCTTCTCTTCCATCTTCCTGACGCCTTCCATAGCCTGAGCCATGATTTCGTCATTGATTTTTCTGCCGTCTTCATAGTACTGGGTGCAGGCTTCTGTGGTGATGGTGAAGCCGTAGGGAACGGGAAGGCCGATTTCGGTCATTTCCGCAAGGTTTGCGCCTTTGCCGCCGAGAAGGTTGCGCATAGTCATGTTGCCTTCATCGAACATGTAGCAATATTTCTTGGACATTTCGGGTTTACCTCCGATTCAGAATTTGTTTTGGGGCGGGGCGCCTCGGGAGGCGCATTTGCCCTCTATTTTGACCGCTAACATTGTATCACAGCATAAAATATTTGTAAACAGATAATTTTCGATAATTCTATTTTTGTATTATGTAAATAATCGGGTGGTTGAGCCGCCCGATTTTTTGTGAAAATGTCACATTGAAGAGCACAAATAAAAACTCCCGCCCGGAGGCAGGAGTTTCAGGTTTTGCTTTTACTTTTCGTATTTCGCGTTTTCGAGTTTGTAGATATATCCTCCCGCCTCACCGTCGCTTCCGGGCGTGAGGATGTTATAGGTGACATACATGGTGTCGCCGATGAAGAAAATGTTTTCCGCCTCGTTTTCCGTCACGGGCAGGGCGCATTTGCCTTCGTAATTGCCGTTTGTATCGTACTTGTAGATGTAATTCTCCTTGTAGTAAACGGCATAGATATATTCGCCGTCGGTGTCAATTGTCTGGCGGGTAAAGCCGTTGTTTATCATATCAAACGTGCCCGTCACCTCAAAGTTGCTGTTCATTTCAACCACGGTGTAAGTGTTTGAAATGCCGGCGTAGTAGAAGTCGCCGTCGCCTACATAGACCACCGAATAAACCTTTGAGGAAATATCCCTTGTGGACTTGATTTCGAGAGTATCGGGGTCAACGAAAGTGAGGGTGGAATAATTGGGCTTGTTGTTGCACACTATGAGTTCGCGGGTGTTGCTGTTGTAGGTGATATCGTTCGCGTGGTCAATCCTGAGTTCGCCCGAAACCTTGACCGTCTGCATGGTAGCCGCCGATATTTTCACAAGACGGCAGGGCACGTTTCCGTCCTCCGCCTTGGGGTCTATGAGAGTCTGATAGATGTATGTGCCGTCGGTGCATCCGCCTTCAACCGTACGCACGTTTTCATACGAAGGAATAACGCCGACTTTCGTCATTGTCATCTCGGGCTCTTTCGGGCCGAAAAGGCCGAAAAGGCTGAGAATACTCATAAAGAATGAGATCAGAATCTGAAAAAACTGCTGCATTTCTTTCTCTCCTTTCCCTTTAAGGGTCGTAACAGATTATCACAGGAAACGCAGGAATGCAAGGGCTTAAATGTTAATTTTTTTCGCGCCCGGCTTATTATTCGATTGCGGCAAAATAAAAGCCGGGGCTTCGTGCCTCCGGCTGTGTGTTTTATGCGATTATTCGTCGCCCGTGTCGTACATCGGCTCGAGCTCTTCGTAAGTCTGCACGGGCCCATCTTCTTCGTTGTAATCCGGCTCGTCCCACGACGGCTGTGTGGCGGGAGCAACCTGCTCCGCGGTGGTCGTGGTGGGTGAAACATATACCTTGAGCGTGACTTTGGTGCCCACATCGTATTTCTGATTTTCTGTGAGGGAAACCATAATCACTTCGCCGTCGGCGTAGTTGCCGACAGTCGTTTCGGATTTCACAACCTCAAAGCCGAGTTCGGTAAGACGGGCGGATGCCTCTTCGAATTTTGCGCCGACAACATAGGGCAGTACAACCTTTTCCTTGCCTTTGCTGACATAGAGGGTAATCTCCGTGCCCTTGCCTACCATGGTGTCGGGGTCAATACTCTGGGTGATGACATAGCCTGCATTGACATCGTCGCTGTATATTTCCTGTGACTTGATTTTGAAATTGCTGTTGAATACGGGATTCGACTCAATGTCATAGTAGCTTCTGCCTAAGAAATTGGGCACGGCGGTAAGTTCCGCATCCTGCTCAACAGTGGTTGTCTCCTTGCCGGGCACCACGATTCTGTCCTTGAAAACGGTAAGCATAAGCGCCGCGAAGATTGCGATTCCCGCAAGGGCAATCACGCCTGCCGTGATGCCTATAATCGCGGCGGGTTTCATCTTCTTTTTCTTTTTGGCGGGAGCGGGTGTACCTGCGGTTTTATTGATTGCCTGCTGCCTGTTGAACTGCTCTCCCGAGGCGGTGGCGACGGGTGAAGCGGAAAGCTCCGCGCGAAGCTGCTCAACGGTCCTGGTCCTGTCGTTGGGCTGAATCTGAAGGGCGTTGATAAGGCCGTTTATTACATACGCGGGCAGTGATTCGGCAAACTTGCCGGGCACCATAAGGCGGTCGTTTACTGCCCTCTCCCTTGCGGGAATCGGGTCGGAACCGATGAGGGCTCTGTAAAGCACGGCGGCAAAGGCGTAAATGTCGGTCCACGGGCCCTGCTGGGCATCCGAGCCGTATTGCTCTATCGGGGCGTAACCGTCAAAAATCTGAGGGTTGAGTTTGCCTCCGGCGGAGCGCACTTCGCCGATTGAAAAGCCTGTGATTTTAATCTTGCCGTCTTCGCCTATCACAAGCGTGGTGGGCGAAATTCCGCGGTGTATAATGCCGTTTTTATGAAGATTTCCGAGCGTTGAAAGCGTGGGCATAAGAAGCTGCCTTGCCTTCTCCCAGGGGATGTATCCCGTCTTGCTGCGCAGGAGGAAGTCCCTTAGCGAAATGCCGTCAAAATGATCGTAAACGGCAAAGGATGTGCCGTAATCTTCAAACACGGCGGTAACGTTTATGAGAGCGGAAAGTCCGCTGAGTTTTTCGAGTTTGCCCCACATTTCCTCAAACGAGCGGCGCATTTCGGCGAATGCCGCTTCGTTGCCGAGCATCACCTGAAGATTGAGGCTCAGGCCGGACCTGGTGGTGATGGCGGCAGGGCTGAATTCCCTGATATTTACCGCCTTGCGCTCGGTTAAATCCCACCCGATATAGGTGATGCCCTCTCCGTTTCTTTCGAGGGCGCGCCCGAGCAGATATCTGTTGGCAACTACCGTGCGAACGGGCAGAAAAGGCGGCTCCTGCACGGTGTCAACATGAAAACCGCAGTGAGGGCACTTCTTCTCGGTGCCTATCTCACGCATGCAGCCCATACAAAGGCTTTCCGAACTGATCATATATAAGAATCTCCTTCAGTCAAGAGCAATTTTCAGACATAGTCCCGCTATTGTTGCTATCTTATCAAAAGCGATTTTCTTTGTCAACGGTGGTTACACCTTTGTAATAATTTTTGTTATTCTTGTTTAATTTTTTGATTAAATATTTGTTTTGAAATATTCTTTTTCATCTTGAAGTCGGCGGCGGCACAATATATAATATGATTGTGTTATTGTATGATGGCGTATAGTGCGGTAATCAGCAGTAAAACCAGGCGACCCTCACGGTCTCCCTCCCAAAACGAATCAGGAGGTCCTTTATGGCAAAGAAAGAAAATGTGCCGCTTTATCTCTTTCATGAAGGCACAAACGCAAAAGCCTACGAATATCTCGGCTCTCACGCCGACGGCGACGGCGCCGTATTCAGAGTGTGGGCTCCCAATGCAAAATGGGTAGGCGTTGCCGGAGATTTCAACGGCTGGCAGGCCGGAAACTCCCCTATGGAAAAAGTCAGCGGCGGCGTATGGCAGTGCAGAGTGGAAAAAGTCAGCAGATATGACGCTTACAAATATCTCATCACCGCAAACGACGGCCACTCCTTCTACAAGGCCGACCCCTATGCTTTCCACTGTGAAACAAGGCCGGGCACCGCATCAAAATTCTACGAACTTCCCGATTTCAAATGGACCGATTCGGCCTGGCTGAAAAAGAGAAAAGAGAGAGACATATATTCCTCGCCCGTCAATATTTACGAAGTGCACGCAGGCTCCTGGCAGACTTATGCCGACGGCAACAACCTGCCCTACCGCGAACTCGCCGACAGGCTCGTGCCGTATGTAAAAGATATGGGCTACACCCATATTGAGCTGCTGCCGATAATGGAGCATCCCTTTGACGGCTCGTGGGGCTACCAGGTCACCGGCTATTTCGCCCCTACTTCAAGGTACGGCACGCCCGAGGATTTCGCCTACCTTGTAAACACCGCCCACAAAGCAGGCATAGGCGTGATACTCGACTGGGTGCCCGCCCACTTCCCGAAGGATGCCTTCGGGCTGTATGAATTTGACGGCTCACCATGCTACGAATACCCCGACCCGCGCAAAGGCGAGCATTACCAATGGGGCACAAAGGTATTCGACTACGGCAGAAACGAAGTGCGCTCGTTCCTTATGTCCAGCGCGATGTTCTGGATTGAAAAGTATCATATAGACGGCCTCAGGGTTGACGCCGTGGCGTCAATGCTTTACCTCGACTACGGCAGGGACGACGGCCACTGGATTGCAAACAAATACGGCGGCCACGAAAACCTGGAAGCGGTCGATTTCATAAGAAAACTCAATGAAATCATCTTCCGTGAGCACCCCGATGTGCTTATGATTGCGGAGGAAAGCACCTCCTGGCCGATGGTTTCAAAGCCCACCTTCAGCGGCGGACTCGGCTTCAATTTCAAGTGGAATATGGGCTGGATGAATGACTGCCTGCGTTACTTCTCGCTCGACGGCATATTCAGAAAGTTCAATCACGACTGCCTCACCTTCTCATTCTTCTACGCCTTCTCGGAAAACTTCGTGCTTCCGATTTCGCACGACGAAGTGGTGCACGGCAAGTGCTCGCTCATAAACAAGATGCCCGGCACATACGAAGAAAAGTTTGCCGGTGTGAGGTCTTTCCTCGGTTATATGATGTCGCACCCCGGCAAAAAACTTCTCTTTATGGGCAGTGAATTCGGTCAGTTTATCGAGTGGAATTACAAGCAGGGGCTTGACTGGCTTCTTCTTGATTACGACGCTCACAGGCAGCTGCAGAATTATGTGAAGGCTCTCAATAAATTCTATCTCTCAAAGCCTGCTTTCTGGGAGGAGGATTACAGCTGGGACGGCTTCAGGTGGATAGTCAGTGACGACAGCACAAACTCCGTTGTGGCATACATCAGAAGCGACCGCAAGGGCAAAAACATAATCTCGGTGTGCAACTTCACAACGGTTGACCGCTGTAAATACAGAATAGGCGTGCCCGAGAGCGGCACCTACAGACCCGTCTTCTCTTCCGCCTCGCCCGAATACGGCGGCAGAGGCAGGAGCACCTGCTCGTCCGTAAAGGCGCAGAAGATACCCATGCACGGATACGAATACAGCATTGAACTCGACCTCGAGGGCCTGAGCTGCATGTATATAGAAAACACTTCAAGGAAAAAAAACCGTTAAGGAGGATTCATAAAATGGCAAGAAAACCCGAATGTATTGCAATGTTGCTCGCGGGCGGCCAGGGAAGCCGTCTCGGCATACTCACAAAGAAAATCGCCAAACCCGCCGTACCCTACGGCGGAAAGTACAGGATAATCGACTTTCCCCTGTCAAACTGCGTAAACTCCGGCATCTACACGGTCGGCGTGCTTACCCAGTATCAGCCGCTTGAGCTCAACGATTATATCGGCAACGGCGCACCCTGGGACCTTGACAGGACAAACGGCGGCGTACACATTCTTTCTCCTTATCAGCAGATTAAAGGCACCGAGTGGTACAAGGGCACCGCAAACGCCATTTACCAGAATATCAATTTCATTGAAAGATACGACCCCGAATATGTAAAGAATCTTTCAGGCGAACACATCTACAAGATGGATTACGACAAGATGCTGGATTAACACAAAGAGAAAAACGCTGACTGCACAATAGCGATGCTCGAAGTGCCCTGGGAAGAGGCAAGCAGATTCGGCCTTATGATAGTCAACGAAGACGGCAGTATTTCCGAGTTTGAAGAGAAGCCCAAAAATCCGAGAAGCAACAAGGCCTCTATGGGCGTGTATATCTTCAACTGGCAGAAACTGCGCAAGTATCTCATTGACGACGAGGCAAACGAAAACTCCGGCAACGATTTCGGCCACGACGTAATTCCCGCGATGCACTCAAACGGCGAAAGAATGTTTGCCTATCAGTTTGACGGCTACTGGAAGGATGTAGGCACAATCAACAGCCTCTGGGATGCAAACCTCGACCTGCTCAATCCCAATGTTGACCTTGACCTCGATGATGACAGCTGGAAAATTTATTCAAAATCTCCCGCCGCGCCGCCACACTTTACGGGCGAAAACGCACAGATAGAAAACAGCATGATAAATGAAGGCTGCGAAATTTACGGCAACATAGATTTCTCGGTGCTCTTTGCAAATGTCACGGTGGAAGAGGGCGCAAATGTCAAATACTCAATCGTGATGCCCGGCACCACAATAAAAAAGGGCGCGACCGTGCAGTATTCGATAGTCGCCGAAAACGCGGTGATTGAAGAAGGCGCCGTTGTAGGCGCAAGCCCCGAGCATATGGAAAACATTGACGACTGGGGCGTAGCCGTTATAGGCAACGGTGTGACAATCGGCAAAAACGCCGTTGTCGAGCCGAAAGCAATGATAGACGAAGATATGGGAGGTAACAACTGATGGCAATCAATGATGTACTCGGCATTATCTTTTCAAATGCCAATGACGAAGCAGTGCCCGAACTTACCTCTCTGAGGACTATGGGCTCCGTACCCTTCGCAGGCCGCTATCGTCTTATAGATTTTCCGCTTTCAAGCATGGTTAACTCCGGCATCACGAAAGTGGGCGTTATCACTAACAGCAATTACCGCTCCCTTATGGATCACATAGGCAACGGCAACTCCTGGGATCTCGCGAGAAAGAGGGACGGTCTCACAATTCTGCCTCCCTTCAACGCTCCCTCAGCCGGCATATACAGCGGCAAGGCGGACGCTCTTTACGGCAGTATCGGCTACATAAGCGACTCCGGCAAGGATTACGTTCTGCTCGTTGACTGCAACATTATCTGCAGCATCAACTATGAGGATATGCTTAAATTCGCGCAGAAGAAAAACGCGGATATGGTTATCGCATCCGCTTACGGTCTGCCGCCTCACCTGCCCGACACCATGGAATACGCGTTTGACGAAACGGGCAAGATTATGGATGTGAAATATGTTGACTATTTCAGCAAAGCGGTCAACTATTCGCTCAAAACAATGCTCGTCAAGAGGACTCTGCTTGAGCGTCTGCTTCACGAAGCGCACGCCAAGAGGATATCCACTCTCGAAGAACTTGTTTCCAAAAACACAGGCAATATCAATATGTACTGCTATATGCAGGAAGGCTATGTAAAGGTGATTGAATCTGTTTCATCCTACTACGATATCAGCCTTGACCTGCTTAAAAGCGATGTGAGAAAACAGCTATTCAGCCCCGAAAGACCCGTATATACCAAAACGGGTGACAGGACTCCCGCCATTTACGGCATAAACGCGAAGGCGAAGAATTCGCTCGTTGCCGACGGCTGTAAGATTGAGGGCGAGGTTGAAAACTGCATTCTCTTCAGAGGGGTTAAAATCGGCAAAGGCGCTAAGGTCACAAACTCCATAATCATGCAGGATACCGTAATCGGCGACAATGCCGAAATCGACTGCGTGATTGCGGACAAGGACGTAACCGTCAAAACCGGCAAAAAACTTTGCGGCGCTTCAAACTATCCCGTCTATATCGGTAAAGGAATAGTAATCTGATACGAAGAGAGAGAAACCGAAATGGCTCTGGACAAAAGAAAAACAATGAATATCGTCACAATCGCGGCGGGCGCGCTTGCCGTGATACTCGTGACAGTTGTAATTCTCGTGAAAACGGGAGTGCTCAAACCTTCAAGGTCTGCCGAATCGACCACAGACGGCACCGTAATTGTATCGGAAGTGGTTGAATACAGCGAAGTAAATGACGAGGGCGAAATAGAGTATTACACGATGATAAACTACTATATGAAGCCAAGCATTTCTTCAAACCACAGTTACCCTTATGTGCCTCCGAAGACCACCACGGTGCCCGAAACGACCACCGAAAAGGAATACTACATTGAGTATACCGATGTGGAAGAGGAAACCGACGAAAACGGCGAAAAGGTGACCGACGAGCAGGGCAGAGCGGTTACAAAGCAGGTTGTACACACAAAGAAAACCGATGAGCAGGGCAACGTTATAGAAAACGGCACAACTGCCGAGCCCACAACGGTTACAACCAGCCAGCAGACCACAAGTATCGTTTACCGCACCGACCCGATAAGCAAAAGACCGATTAAGAATATCAAGGGCGAATATATAACCATAGGCATTGCAACGGAAGCGCCCACCACAACCACCACAACCACCAAGCCGGTTGTACACGTGAAGGGCGAAACCACAACAAAAGCCCCCGAAACGACAACCAAGAAGCAGGCGGAATCAACAACTTCCGACACTTCCGTGACAAATCCGTCAACGGAAAATGTTCCTTCATCCGAAGCGGTTACTCCGGTTGCCGCCGAAAGCGACCGCGGTGAAGTTTCACCGGCGGCACAGTAAAGAAAGTGAGAGATGATATGAAAGTATTATATGTAGCATCCGAAGCACTGCCCTTCGCTGCAAGCGGAGGTCTCGCGGATGTGGCGGGCTCGCTGCCTGCCGCGCTCAGGAAGCATAAAGTCGCCTGCCGCGTGGTGATGCCTCTCTACGGCTGCATAAGCGATGAGATGAGAGCAAATATGAGATTCATCACCAATATTATGGTGCCCGTTTCGTGGCGTATGCAGTACTGCGGTATATTTGAGGCAAACGCAAACGGCGTAATCTATTATTTCATAGACAACGAGTATTACTTCAAAAGGGATACTCTCTACGGTCACTATGACGACGGTGAAAGATTTGCCTTCTTCTCCCGCGCGGTGCTCGAAATACTGCCTTTCATTGATTTCAAGCCCGATATAATCCACTGCAACGACTGGCAGAGCGCGCTCGTGCCTCTCTACTACACAGCCATTTACTCGCAGAGAGAGGGCTACACGGGCATAAAGACCGTGTTCACCATTCACAACATTCAGTATCAGGGCATCTACGGCAAAGAGATACTCGGCGATGTTTTCGGACTCGGCGAAGAGAATATGTCCCTGATTGAATTCGGCGGAGACCTCAACCTTATGAAGGCGGGCATCGAGTGCGCCAACAAGGTGACTACCGTCAGCAGGACTTACGCTCAGGAAATTCTCGACCCCTGGTTCAGCCACGGCCTGCATCCGATTCTTCAGGAGAGAAGTTACAAACTCAGCGGCATACTCAACGGTATAGATGTTGACAACTACAATCCCGAAACCGACAAAGCCATCCCCTGCAACTATTCAGCCTCCGATTTTTCGGGCAAGGCAAAGTGCAAGGCGGCCCTGCAGGAGAGTTTCGGCCTTCCCGTGCGCGATGACGTGCCCGTGATGGCGATTATATCAAGACTCGTTTCACACAAGGGCTTTGACCTTGTCAAGAGGATTATGTGGGAGCAGCTTTCGGCGGCGGATATGCAGCTTATCGTGCTCGGCTCGGGCGACTGGGAATATGAAGAATACTTCCGCGCTCTCGCGGGCGCCTTCCCCGATAAAGTCGGCCTTCGTCTCGGCTTCCTGCCTGATGTCGCAAGGCAGATTTATGCCGGCTCCGACCTCTTCCTCATGCCTTCAAAGAGCGAGCCCTGCGGTCTCTCTCAGATGGTTGCCCTTCGCTACGGCTCACTGCCCATCGTAAGAGAGACGGGCGGTCTGAAAGACACAATAACCGACAGCGGCGACGGCGCGGGCAACGGCTTCACCTTCAAGAGTTATGACGCTTATGATATGCTTGACGCCATAAGAAGAGCGCTCGGCGCGTTTTATGACAAGGATTACTTCAAAGTGCTCGTTGAAAGAGCGATGAAGTGCGACAACAGCTGGGGCAAATCCGCAAAAGAATATATTGCCCTTTACGAATCAATCCTGTAATTATGAAAACATACAGAATACACCTTATCCGGCACGCCGAAAATGAAGGCGCCGGCGAAGGAAGATACATAGGCCACACCGACCTTCCTCTTTCCGAGGAGGGTCGGGCCTGTGCTTTACAGATGAGAGACGATTACGCCTATCCATACGCGGATTCGGTTTTCTGCTCCCCTCTCAAAAGGTGCAGGGAAACGGCGGAAATATTATACCCGGACAAAGAGGTTGTTGACCTGCCCGGCTTTATCGAATGCAATTTCGGTGAATTTGAAAACAAGACGGCGGATGAACTCAGGGATAATGAAGATTTCGCCGGCTGGCTCGCGGGCAAAAACGCCCCGCCTTTCGGAGAGACGAGCCGTGATTTCGGCAAAAGAGTGTGCGAGTGCTTTGAAAAACTCGCCGACGGTATGATAAAAAGCGGAGTGTTCAATGTTGCGGTTGTCACTCACGCGGGCGTTATCGCCGCCGTGCTTGCCGCCTACGGTCTGCCTCAGGCGCCGATGCACTCGTGGGTTATTCCGCACTGTCAGGGCTACACCCTGCTGGTTGACCCCTCTATATGGATGCGCGGCAAAAAGGCGGAAATATTCGCCGAGATACCCGATATAACCTGATTTTTATACAAATTTATTGACTTTTTTATGTGCACATTATACAATGGATGTCATAAATAATAAAAGCAACTCAATTCTCATTGTGAATGTTCCCGATAAAATATACGGAGGTTGAACCATGGAGAAAGTAACCGATTATTTCGGCAGTCTTGTTTTTGACGATAAAGTCATGAAAGAGTATCTGCCCTCCGATGTTTATGTTACTCTGAAAAAGACGATAGATGAGGGCGCAAGCCTCGATATCTCCGTTGCCAACGCGGTGGCGGGGGCTATGAGAGACTGGGCAATTTCAAAAGGCGCCACTCACTATACCCATTGGTTCCAGCCCCTCACGGGCGTGACCGCCGAAAAGCACGACAGTTTCATAGTGCCCACACCCGACGGCAGAATTATAATGGAATTTTCCGGCAAGGAACTCATCAAGGGCGAGCCGGACGCTTCGAGTTTCCCCTCGGGCGGCATCAGAGCCACATTTGAGGCAAGGGGCTACACCGCGTGGGACCCGACCTCTTTCGCTTTCATAAAGGATAAAGCCCTCTGCATACCCACCGCTTTCTGCGCGTACACGGGAGAGGCGCTTGACAAAAAGACTCCCCTGCTCAGATCCATGCAGGCTCTCAACAAGCAGGCTCTGCGCATACTCCGCCTTTTCGGCAACACCAAGGCAAAGTGCGTGCGCTCATCCGTAGGCCCCGAGCAGGAGTATTTCCTTATAGACAAGGAGCAGTACAAAAAGAGAAAAGACCTCATCTTCTGCGGCAGAACTCTTTTCGGCTCCACCTCAGCCAAAGGTCAGGAACTTGACGACCACTACTTCGGCGTAATCAAGCCCAGAGTCGCCGCCTTTATGGCAGACCTCAACAAAGAACTCTGGAAACTCGGAATTCTTGCCAAAACGGAGCACAACGAAGTGGCTCCCTCACAGCACGAACTCGCTCCGATTTACACCACCACCAATATTGCAACCGACCACAACCAGCTCACAATGGAAATTATGCAGAAAGTTGCCGACAGGCACGGGCTTGTATGCCTTCTGCACGAGAAACCGTTTGAGGGCGTTAACGGCAGCGGCAAACACAATAACTGGTCCATCGCTACCGACGACGGAGTAAACCTGCTTTCTCCCGGCGAAACACCCTATGAGAACGCTCAGTTCCTGCTCTTCCTGTGCGCGGTAATCAAAGCGGTTGACGATTATCAGGATCTGCTTCGCATTTCCGTTGCGACAGCGGGCAACGACCACCGTCTGGGCGCAAACGAAGCCCCGCCCGCCATCGTTTCGATGTTCCTGGGCGAAGAACTTGACGGCATTCTTGACGCGATTGAAAACGACAAGCCTTACAGCGGAGCGGAAAAAACCGTTATGCGTCTGGGCGTGCACGTGCTTCCGAAATTCCCGAAGGACACAACAGACCGCAACCGCACCTCCCCCTTCGCGTTTACGGGCAACAAGTTTGAATTCCGTATGCTCGGCTCGGCAAACTCAATCGCCTGCGCAAATATAATGATTAACACCGCTGTGGCGGAGTCTCTGAGAATCTACGCCGACAGGCTTGAAAATGCGGAGAATTTTGAAGACTCCCTGCACAAGATGATAAAGAAGACCATAACCGACCACAGAAGAATTATCTTCAACGGCAACGGCTATGACGAGCACTGGGTGAAAGAGGCTGAAAGCAGAGGCCTGCTCAACTACAAGACAACAGCCGACTGTATGCCTCACCTGCTTGACGAGAAAAATGTTACCCTGTTTGCGACCCACAAGGTTTTCTCGCTTGTTGAACTTGAATCACGCTGTGACATCATGCTCGAAAACTACTGCAAGAGCGTGCTGATAGAATCGAAGACGATGACCGATATGGTCAACAGGGAGATTATACCCGCCATCGAAAAATTTGTTTCTGACACCTGCGCGGCGGCACTTAAGAAATCCGAATTCTGCTACTCCGCCTGCGCATATGAGAAAAAGATTGTCGCCCTGCTGAGCAAGGATATTGACGAACTCTGCTCGGGCTCCGAAAAACTCGCTCATATAACCGAGGAAGCAATGGCGTTTGACAATCCGAGAGATATGTCCGCCTTTATCCGCGATTCACTCTTGCCGCAGATGGAAAGCCTGCGCAAGTTTGCGGACGAAGCGGAGAAGTATACCGCGAAGGATTACTGGCCGTTCCCGACTTACGACGATTTGCTTTTCTATTGATAAATAATTAACGGTCCGCCTAATGCGGGCCGTTATGACTTGATAATACTTTACCGGCAGAGATAAAGGTGATAATATGAAAAAACTTCTTCCGATACTGCTTGTTATAGCGATAGCCGCTTTCATTTATTATAACGGCAGTTACTCTCAAGATGCAAACAGGAGCATAAGCGGCATACCCGAGCCCGTGCAGAAAAGCGCAGAGGGCACGGTAAACACCGTTGCAAACGGCTGTGACACCGTAATCACTTTCAAGGCGTCATACGAAATACAGGCGCTTGTTGTGAGCACGAAGAATTACCGCGGCGCGGGTGTGTTTGACGCCCTCTCGCCCAAAGATGTCGCTCTCGCCTGGGGCAGTGTTGCCGAGCACAACGGCGATATTGATTTTCACTGGTCGCAGTCGGGGCGCTGGTACTACTGGCACACATCCGCCGATGTTGACCTGTCACCCGTAGGCTCGTCGGCAGGAGTAAACCAGCACTCGTCAAACAATCACCTGATACCCGCCGATGACGGCGTAAAATCACTGATAAATAAAATCAAGACCGGCGATTATATCAAACTCACGGGCTACCTTGTTGACTTCAGGGCAACGAAACCCGGCGGCACGGTTTACACAAACTCCTCGAGCACCTCGCGCACGGACACGGGCGACGGCGCGTGTGAGATAATCTATGTGACAAGCGTGGAGTGGCTGTAAAACTTCTATAAACAATAAGGACTGTGAAAATTCACAGTCCTTTATTTTATGCACTTTCTTCCGTCCTGTCGCGCGTCAGATTTTTCATCCAGTTGAAACTGTTGATTTTGAATACCGCCACAAAGCATTTCAGAATCTGGTCGCTTTTAAGCAGGGCAAATACCAGCCAGGCGGGTGCGCCGAGCCAAAGGGCGAGCGCGGCGCCGGGCAGCACAACTCCGAAGACGAATATCATATCGTTTTTGAATACGAAGGAAATATCGCCGCCCGATTTGACCAGCCCGAAAAGGCAGGCCATCTGATAACTCGTGCCGATGATTGTCACGCTGAGCACCGTGCAGAACTGCAGGGCGTAATGCGCGGCTTCGGCGGTTATGCCCGAATAAAGCGAAATGAAGGGGCGCCTGAGAAGGGCAAGCGTACCTCCTGTCAGAAGGCCGACACAGAAAAAGATAAGCTGCGTGGTCCTCGCGTATTCCTTCATCTTTTCCGTTTCGCCCGCGCCGACGGTTTTGCCCGTGATTATGCCTACGGCGGATGCCATACCTGTAATTGAAACGTAGGCGAGGGAATTGAGGTTGTTTGCGACGCTTGCCGCCGCTATCACGCTCTTGTTGAGCCTGCCGAGTATCACGGAGTTGCACATAAGGTTTACGCTCCACACGACGTTGCCGCCGATTATGGGCAGACCGTATCTAATGAAATCCTTACGCAGCAGAGCGTCGGTTTTAAGCAGGTCGCCCGCTTTGAGGCAGAGTCGTTTGTCTATGCGGAAAACATAGACCGCGATAACCGCAGTTTCGGCAATCCTCGAAACGAGAGTCGCCGCCGCGGCGCCCTTCACTCCCATTGCGGGAAATCCGAATTTGCCGAAAATAAGCGTATAGTTGAGGCCTATGTTTATCACGAGCGAAATCGCGGAAACTATCATACCTATGTTTGCCGCCTCCACGCTTCGCATAGCGGCAATAAACGCCTGCGTGACGCAGAAGAAGATGTATGAGAAGCACACGATTCTCAGATACACCGTGCCCTGCTCAATAACCTCGGGGTCGCGTGTGAATATGCCGATTACCGGGCCCGGTATCACGGCACAAACGGCGGTAAGCAGGGCTCCGAAGCCGAGCGAAAAATGAATGCCGATTGAAATGATACGCTTTATGCTCTCTTTATCGCCCTTGCCCCAGTACTGAGCCGCAAGCACAAGAATAGCGCCCTCAACGCCGGCTGAAAACATCTGCAGGAAGGTCTGCAGCTGACCGCCCATATATACGCCCGACACGGCGGAATCACCGAGCGAACTTACCATAAGGTTATCCGCAAAAGTCACGGCAAAGGTGATGAGGTTTTGCAGTGCAACGGGTATGGCGAGAGTTATAAGCGAAATGTAAAAACTTCTGTCCCGCGTAATAAGCGGGATTTTTCCGTCTGCCGTTTTTTCCATTTTCTTTTCTCCGTATTTACTGTTTTTCCTTTTCCCGGATTATATCACATTTTGTTGCGCAAAAGAAGAACCGGCAGTAAACTGCCGGCTATCTTCTTCGCAAAAAAATTGCTTTCGGTGTCTGCCATCAGGGAGCCTGAGTTGTGGTAACGATCGGAGTTTCGTGTTCATCGGGATTGAACGGATCGCTCGCTGTGATGATGTCTTCCGCTTCGAAGTTAACAACTTCAAGTTCAACCGCTTCGTAGATTTCTCTGTTTTCCATATTCTTTTTCTCCTTATCTTGATGTTATGTTTATATTATTTTTTATTATTTTACCTTATCGATTGGGTATTATTCCTGTGATGAAAAGTAATTGTATGAGAAGAATCCGTAGGCTAAGAGCGCTTTGCAGAGCATCTCGAGCCCGGGATCATCCATTTCTCCTTTTTCGCAAAGATCCATCACCGTGTAAACATAATTGAGCGGACAGTAATCAATGGTTTTTACGGTGTCGCCGTTCTTTGCAACAGTAATTGTACGCTGATTTATGATTTCCGGAGCGGGCAAACCGGATATCTCAACATAATACATGCCGTTTCTTTCCACGGGAACGAGATCGGTATCAATTACGTTTTCGCCGGAGAAACTTAATGAACTGAATGTGTACTCGTCTATGCTGTGACCTTCTTCAACGGAGAAGTACAGTCTGAATGACGTCTCCGTGAGGAGCACAAGCGTTGAGCCGATGTAGGTAAGACCGGAGTTTTGCGCTTCGACTGTGTAATCCGCGGGCACTAAATCTTTTATGTTCTCGGTTGTGGTTGCTTCCAGCGGGCTGAAATAACCATCCACAAGATTGCTGCCGACTTCTTTTTCGAAGTAAGTTGCCGCAAAGTATCCGTATTCCATAAGCGAGCCCATAAGATTAATCATTTTCTGATCATCCTTATACTTCACGGCCGCTTCCGTAATATAATCCGCTATGGTGTATGTTTCCTCCGTGTAGATGTCTGAGTAGATGGCTCTGAATGTTATATCGGTATATATATAAGCAGGTGCTACATTGAAGGAGAAGATGTGGTAAAGTACACCGTTCTCTTCTCTGCACTTGTTTTCGTCATAATCTATTGTGTAGGTTCTTCCCAGGAAATCAACTTCGCCGTAAAAAGTGTTTTCGGGATCAAAGTCGGTAACATACACAAAAAAGTTAAGACCGATATCGCCCTCAAGAGTCAGGCTGTGCGCTGCGATTTCAAGATCAAATTCCGGGTCGTCCGGTTCATCCGGTTCATCTTCTTCGCAGTAAACTTTAACGGCTACATTTGAAGACGGCATAGTGAAGGTGTAAACACCGTCTTCATCACCATGGAGTGCATAAGAGCTGTCGCCATCATTATAAGAAACATCAACTACGATATATCCTTCATAGGGAGTAATATCCGAAACCGTGATTGTGTCTCCTTCATCTGCGCATATTACATTGACAGTAAACTCGCAGCTGTCTGCTGTGGTCTTTACGGCATACCGTTTATCAATTTTACTTATGGCTACATTGATGTCTGAGGCGTTGCCGTTATAATCCATTACGCCGATAAAATACTCTGTGTCCGCCTCAAGCTCTGCCGTCATTGTGAAATCAAGACCGGCAAGATCATCATTTTCAGCTTCTGCTCCTGCTGAGGATAACAGGATACCGCAGGCATCATAAGTATTATCCGAACTGCCTGTTGAAGAAAACTCATAGTAACCGCTCTCTTCAGGGGTAAAGGATGCCCAGACAAATATTTCTTCGTCAACGACGCTGAAGGTGTTGTTGCCGGGCACTGCCTCAAAAGAAGCAACCGGGGTTGACTTTTCAATCGTCAGAGTCAGATTAAATGCTTCTGCTTCAGTTTCAGCATTTTCGATTTCAATATAATATAATTCATTTCCGGTCAAATAAGTTTCTACATAAAAGTCAAGACCATCATGATCATCATTTGACTTGATTTGATAATTATCTTCACTATAAAGGGTCATAACCGGATCGCCTGCGCTGGTTGACCGGAATGAATACATCGCGCTTTCTTCAGGGACAAAATAATAATACAGAGCCACCCCCTCCTCAGGTGCGGTAACTGCATTATCGCCGAGGAAAACCTGCACTGCATCTTCAAAGCCGGCAAACGAAACAACGCTAACGCAGCCGAGCATAAGAGCAAGGGAAAGAATAATTGATAAAACTTTTTTCATTTATAAATCTCCTTTACTGTGTCAGAATATCGGAGTTTCAAACGGGTCTGTGTCTATTTCGCCCTCGCGGGTGGTGCCCGAAGGGGTGCGGGTTGTGCCCGGAGTATTGGGCCCCGTTGAAGCGGGAGCGCTCGTGCGCTGAGTAACGGGGGCGCTTGTACGCTGAGTAACGGGAGCGCTTGTGCGCTGAGTTGAAGAATTGCCCGTGGGTCCGGTTACGGGTGCCGTAACTTTGCCGTTACCTTGAGTGCGGCTCTCTGCGGACTGCGCCTGAGAGGTGCCGCGTGTCACGGACGATCCTGCCTCGCTGTAGTTTTTCCCGGTTTTTGCCGTTACTCTTTCTTTTTCACCGGAGGCGGTGCCTTTGTCTTTGCCGGTGCTTGCCGAATCCGCCGTGGCGGCGGTGGTGCTTACAAATATAATCGGCGTTTCATAAGGAGCGGCTGTTGTGCTCTCTGTTTCCGATGTCTGCTCATCCTGTGATTTTTTATCTGCACAAGCGGTGAAGATGAGGGCAAGCGCAAGCAGAAGCGCCGCGATAATTACTGTCTTTTTCATCCTGCAAACCCTGAGAAGAGAGAAACTATGAATCTGAAGAACGCTTTGATTGCGTTGAGAATCATTGTGAAGATTGATGTGCTCTCTTCGCCCTGACCGTCGTCATCTGTGCCTGTGCCGGGGTCCTGCGGCTGAGTGGTGGTTGTGGTGCTGTCTGCAGGCGGGTTCGCGGTGGGATTGGTCTGACCGGAATCCTGCTTCGTGGTTGTTGTTGTAGTGGTTTTGCTTACAAAGATTATCGGGGTGTCATAGTCGCCCTCTTTGCCGAAGGCGGAAAATGAAAATGTAAATACGGTTGCAACAATGATGAGAAATGCTACTGCAACCATTCCTGATTTTTTCATAAAGGACGCGTCTCCTTCCTTGAGATAATTCGCCATAATAACAGCATATATATACAGGATAATATTACACTATAAAGAGGCGTTTCGTCAACCCTTTTATATATATTGAAATTATTTTATTTCTTTAACAAAAAAACACTTGCATTTCAAAATAAAGTATGATATATTATTGAGGCATTTCCACCGTCATTAGGTCAATGCCGAAGACGGGATTTAATTACAACATTAAAACGGGTGTTCCTCTGGCGAATGATTTTTTGTGAATGAACATCTGAAAAAAACGGAGGTTATTCATCATGGATGCACTCAAACTCATCGCACAGGATTCACTCAAAGAAAACGCCCCTGTAATCGAAATCGGCGACACCGTAAAGGTTCATGTCAAGATTCGTGAAGGCGAAAAAGAAAGAATCCAGATTTTCGAGGGAACAGTTATCGCTCGTAAAGGTTCCGGCGTTTCCGAAACCTTCACCGTCCGCCGTGTTTCCTACGGCGTAGGCGTAGAAAGAGTATTCCCCGTTCATTCCCCCAATGTTGTCAAAGTCGAGCCCGTAAGACACGGCCGTGTCCGCAGAGCGAAACTCTACTATCTTCGTGACAGAGTCGGCAAGGCAGCCAAGGTTAAGGAACAGATCAGATAACATCATTCAGGTAGGGCGTAACAATGGGTCATTGTTACGCCCTTCTTGAAAAAGCAGTATTTTGGAATTTACGCAGGTGATTTCCGGTGAAAAACGAAAGAAAAACCGAAGTATATTATTCCGTCTTCCCCAAACAGACGCGCGGGCCCGTATCCGCCGTGTATGAAATATTTGACTCTCTGAAAACCTCGGTCGTAATCATCTTTCTGATATTTATGCTCGCCGTAAGGGTTGTGGGCGTTGAAGGCGATTCCATGGTGCCCACCCTCAACGACGGTGACAGACTGATTATCGCATCCGCCCCGCGCACCTCCGAGAGAGGCGATATAATCATCATCGCCCAGCCGTGGGAGAGGGACAATTCCCTTGTAAAAAGAGTTATCGGCGTTGGCGGAGACACGATAGACATTGATTTTGAGAACGGATATGTTTATGTAAACGGCGAAAAGCAGACCGAAGAGTATGTGAAAGAACTCACGCATATCAACTACGATATGCAGTTTCCGCTCACCGTGCCCGAAGGCTGTGTTTTCGTGATGGGTGACAACAGAAACGAATCGCTTGACAGCAGGTCGAGCAGAATCGGATTCATAGACGAAAACTATGTGCTGGGCAAGGCGCTTTTCAGGCTGCATCCCGACGCAAAGAAACTGTGAGGAGATATTATGAGCAATAAAAAAGAAGAGCCCAAAGGCTCATTTATCTATGATATGGTAGGCGTTGCGGTGACATCCGTCGTGATTGTCGCAATCGCTTTCTCTTTCATTTTCAGGACTGTGGGAGTAAACGGCTCGAGCATGTTTCCCACCCTTGAGGATAAGGACAGAATCATTCTTTCCGCCTATCCCTACAAGCCTCATACCGGAGATATCGTGGTAACCTGCCAGCCCTCCAAAGTGGACTATATCGAGCCCACACTCGTTAAAAGAATAATCGCCACCGAAGGGCAGACCGTGGATATTGATTTTGTGCTCGGAATAGTTTATGTTGACGGCGAGGCTCTTGACGAGCCCTATGTAAACGAGCCCGTGCACAAGCCCGAAAGTTTCACGGGCCCCGTAACCGTACCCGAAGGTTATGTGTTTGTGATGGGTGACAACAGAAACGCCTCCACCGACTCAAGAGACTCGAGAGTGGGCCTCATCAGAGAGGACTTCCTTCTGGGCAAGGCTCTGTTCAGAATTCACCCCTTCGGCAACTTCAAAATAGGCTGATATGAGAGAAAATATTACAAACATAAACTGGTTTCCCGGCCATATGGCAAAAACCCGCCGCCTTATCAAGGAGAGTCTGCCTCTGGTTGACGCCGTGTGCGAAATTGCGGACGCGCGCCTGCCGCTGAGCAGCAGAAACCCCGAAATTGATGAGATTACGGGCTCAAAGCCGCGCCTTCTGCTTCTCAATAAATGCGACCTTGCAAATGACGAAGCGACCGCGCGCTACATTAAATATTTCGCAGAGAGAAACATCACCGCCATCCCCGTGCAGTGCAACACGGGCAAGGGGCTTGATAAGTTTCAGAGCGCCGTGAAAGAGGTGCTCAAGGACAGAATCCGCCTGAACGCCGAAAAAGGCATGAGCGGCAAATCGCTTCGCGTGATGGTGGTCGGAATACCCAACACCGGCAAGTCCTCGTTCATAAACCGTATGGCAGGGCAGACGAGAGCAAAAGTTGAAAACCGCCCCGGAGTGACAAGGGGCAACCAGTGGTTTAACATCGGTCAGGGCATTGAACTGCTTGACACTCCCGGTGTGCTCTGGCCCAAGTTTGAGGACCCGGAAGTAGGGCTTAAACTGACATACATCGGCTCGGTAAAAGAAAACATCACCGATGTGCAGGAGGTCGCGGTAAGTTTCCTTTCCTTTATGAGGGAAAACTACCCCGGTAACCTCGCCGCAAGATACGGCATATCGGATTTTGATGACCTTGAGCCCTATGAACTGCTTGAACTGATTGCCTCAAAGCGCGGTATGCTGCTGCGCAAAGGCGAATATGATACCGAAAGAGCCGCCGTGATGCTGCTTGACGAATTCAGAGACGGCAAACTCGGAAAAATAACCCTCGACTGATTATTTCAAAGGAAAGGACCGGAAAGCAAATGAGAAAAGTGCTGGCAATATTTTTATGCGCCGTGCTGTTCCTTGACGTAATATGCGTCGGGGTTATTTTCTTTACTTCCGGCAGTTCCCGCGAGAGTGAAGAAAACGGCGATATTTTCACAAAAGCCACCGTGCTCGCTGCCGGCGCGAATATCGTGCAGGACGAAATGCTGATACAGGCTAAGGACAGAAGCAACAGCGGCGGCTATGATTTTTCGCTCGTTTACGAAAACATAAAAGACGCGGTTTCCGATGCCGACGTTTCGATAATAACACAGAGTTCCGTAATCTCGCAGAATCACACCGTGAGCGGCGATAAGAGGTATAACTCCCCCGCCGAACTCGGCGACGAACTTGTGAAAACGGGCTTTGACGTAATAAACCTCGCAACAGATCACATCCTCGACTACGGCGAAGAGGGTCTGCTCAACACGCTCGATTACTGGGCGGGCAAAGAGGCGGCGACCACCGGAGTTTACAGAAGCGCGGAAGAGGCCGCCGAGCTCACAATGATACAGGCAAACGGCATAAAATTCGGCTTTGTTGCGTTTACCGAAAGCACGGGCGGCAACAGCCTGCCGGAGGACTCCGAGGCGGTTATTCTGTCCGCTTTCGCGGAAAACGTGCTCGCCGAAAAAATCTCCTATGCCGAGAGAAAAGCGGATGTGGTAATCGTGTGCGCCAACTGGGGCAACGAGTTTGACAGAGAGGTTGACGATGCCCGCCGCGAACTCGCCGCAAAGATAGCCGACTGGGGCGCAGATGTGATTATCGGCACCCATCCCGACACCGTTCAGGAGGCGGAAATGATAAGCGCGAAAGACGGTCACAAGTGCTTCGCGGTTTATTCGCTCGGCAACCTTGTTTCCTGCTCGTCTCAGGCGGAAAATCTTCTGGGCGGAATTCTCACGTTTGATGTAATCAAAAACAAAGAGGAGCGCACCGTTTCGGTTGAAAACTTTGTTATTTCCGGCACGGTGACTCACTACGGAATGAATATGTCCAAAATCCGCGTATATCCCCTTGCTGATTACACAGGCGAGCTTGCTTCGCTTCACGGCATCAATGAAACCTTTGACGGCTTCGGAATCCGTTATCTGAACGGCCTGCTCACGGACACATACGACAAAAAATTCCTGAGGTAATAATTATGGATTGCAGTTATGAAAATGCCGCCGCCGCAAAGGGCTGTAAAGCAATCTGCGGAGTGGACGAGGCGGGCAGAGGCCCTCTCGCGGGCCCCGTATATGCCGCCGCGGTGATTCTGCCGCCCGACGCTGAAATACCCGGCCTCAACGATTCGAAAAAACTCTCCGAAAAGAAGAGGGAAGAACTTTTTGATGTTATCACCTCCTGCGCCGTCGCTTACGGAATAGGCACGGCAAGCGCAAAGGAGATTGACGAAATAAACATTCTTCAGGCAACCTACCTCGCCATGAAAAGGGCGATTGACGCTCTGCAGGTGAAGGCGGATTTCGCGCTGATTGACGGCAACAGAATGCCCCCGCTCGATATCGCGGCGCAGACAATAATAAAGGGCGACGCCAAATGCCCGAGCATAGCCGCCGCCTCAATCCTCGCCAAAGTGAGCAGGGACAGATATATGTATAACCTCGATAAGGAAATGCCGCAGTATCAGTTTGCAAAACACAAGGGCTACGGCACAGCCCTGCACTATGAATGCATTGAAAAATACGGCATTTCGGAGCATCACCGTCTCTCTTTCCTCAAAAAGATTACGGGTGAGAAATAATGATAAAAAACAAAACGGGCGTGCGCGGGGAAATTTATACCTCACGCTACCTGAGAGACAATAAATATGAAATTCTCTCCACAAACTACATAAGCAGTTTCGGTGAGATAGACATAATCGCGAGAAAAGGCGATACCATTCACTTCGTTGAGGTGAAAGCGAGAGATGAAGATACTCTCACAAGACCTGCCGACGCGGTTGACGACTACAAGCAAAACAGAATTATGCTCACGGCAAACAACTTCGTCACGCGCTACAAAATTGAGGGCGCCTGCGTATTCGATGTGAGCGAAGTCTATATCGGCAAGGACGGAAGCCTTGTGAAACTCAACTATATACCAAACGCATTTGAAGAAAACTGAAACAGAAAAGCACCTGTCGGCTGACAGGTGCTTGTTTTTTATTCTTCCTCTTCCGGCTCTTCAACCGGCTTTATTTCAACCTTGATGTCGTCTATCCGTCTGTCGTCAAGCGAGAGAATGGTGAAGTGCAGGTTTTCATAGTCAATCTCAATCGGCAGTTCGGTTTCCTCGTCCGGCAGGTAGCCGAGAGTGCTTATCAGGAAGCCCGCGAGGGTGTCATAGTCACCCTCCGGCAGATTAACTCCGGTAAGTTCCTCTATCTCGTCAACCGAAGTCGTGCCGTCAACATTGAATATGTTTTCGCTGAGTTTTATTATATCTTCTTCCTCATCGTCGTCATATTCGTCTCTTATGTTTCCGACGATTGATTCGAGCACGTCCTCTATCGTGACTATGCCCGCCGTGCCGCCGTATTCGTCAACAACCACCGCAAACTGCGTGCGGCTTTCGTTCATCTCTTTGAAGATATCAAAGCACGCCTGTGTTTCGGCAACATAGAGGGGTTTTCGCATTACGCTCTCAATGGTGGTTTCCTTCGGGATTTTCTGCCCTACAAAATGGAGCAGATCCTTCGCGTAGAGCACGCCTACTATATTATCCGGGTCGCCCTTGTAAACGGGTATTCTCGAGTAGCCGTTTTCAACGCATATATCCGCCACTTCTTCAACCGAGCGCTCGATTTCTATGGCAACCATCTCGGTGCGGTGAGTCATTATGTCGCCCGCGTTGAGGTCGTCAAACTCAAAGATGTTGTCAATCATTTCCGCCTGGCTGTTTTCGATAACTCCGGTTTCTTCGCCGACATCGACCATCATGCGGATTTCCTCTTCCGTCACATTTTCCTCGTCGGCATTCGGGTCAAAGCCGAAAAGACGCACCGCGCCGTTTGTGGAAAGGGAGAGGAATTTTACAAACGGTCTTGTGATTTTCGCAAAAGCGAGGAGAATACCCACCACTTTGTAACTCACCTTTTCGGGTATCTGCATCGCGATTCTCTTGGGGGCGAGTTCACCCAGAACAAGTGAAAAATAAGCGATGATAAAGGTGATGACAATTACTGAGAGCGCGGAAATAACGCCCACGGGGACCGGATTGCCCGGTATCGCGGCAATTTTTGCAGTAAGCAGGGTAGCGAAATTCTGCGACGCGGATGCGGAAGTCAGGAAGCCCGCCAGCGTGACGCCTATCTGTATGGTTGAGAGAAAGGCGCTGGAGTTTTCCGTCAGTTTCACTATCTGCTTCGCTTTTTTGTCGCCCTCCTCGGCAAGATGCTTTATCTTGTTGTCATTGAGGGAAATAATCGCTATTTCGCTCATCGCGAAAAAGGCGTTGATGATAATCAGCAAAAGAAGCAGAAGAAGTTTCAATGCGATTTGCAGGCCCGTGCCCATACGGGTTAATCACTCCTTGTTTAAGTTAATGGCTGTGTTTATATGCAAAGTGAAATAAGGTCATTTATATCGGCATACGCGAGGCACTCGACGGTGTCGGACGCGCCGTAATAGATTTTTACTTCGCCGTCTTCGGCAATCATGCCGCCCGGGAAAATAACATCTTTGCGAAATCCGTTTTCGGTTTCAAAATCCCTGTCGCAGACTATCAGCGGTTTATCGTAGATTCCCCTGACTTGTGACGGGTTTTCCGGGTCGAGCAGCATTACGCCCGCCCTGTAAATTTTCTGCCACTTATCTTCCCAGCCGTTTTTACCCCTTGAGGTGTCAAGTTCAACGGCGTGAAAGAGGGTGAGCCAGCCTTCCGAAGTTTTTACGGGAGGGGCGGCAGGCCCGATTTTGTCGTTTGCAAACGGAATATCCTCAACGCCCGCGACAAGCCTGTGATTGCCCCAATATTTGAGGTCGGGGCTCTCGCACACCCACATATCAAAGCAGTCCTTCCCCCTTGAATAAACGGGCATCGGGCGTTCAAGCATCACAAAATTGCCGTTTATCTTTTCGGGGAAAAGCGCAAGGTTGCGGTTATCCGGCGGCAGGAGGGAAAGCACTTCAATCTCGGTGAAATTGTGAAGTTTCCCGACTCCGCCCATAAGCCCGTGACGGGTGTCGCAGGCAAAGCAGATATATATTTCGCCTTCAATAACCGTAAGGCGCGGGTCATACACTCTCTTGATTTCGGGGCTGTCGGGGTATGTGAGCGTGTTTTCGCTCACCTCCCATTTTACGCCGTCGCTGCTGAAAGCGAGGCCGAGACTCGTGCCGGCGAATTTACAGCCGTAAAAGTCGCCGTAATCGTTGCGGAAAACCATAACGTATTTTCCGTCAAAGCGGCACACGCCCGCGTTGAAAACAAGCGATGCGTCATACGGTACATCGTCCTTCGTGAGGACGGGTCTGTCAAGTTTTCTGATAACGGAAGATGATATTTCCATCTTATCTCTTAACTCTGGCGTTTCCGCTCCACACGGACCACACCATATCTTCATCCGCAGGCTGTGCGTAGTCGGTGAGGAAAGTGGTTGCGAGCGCGCCGCTTGCCCAGCCGAACTGAATCCACTTTTCGCTCTCCCAGCCCTTTATTACCGCATAGAGAAGGCCGCCCACAAAGCCGTCTCCTCCGCCTATGCGGTCAAGCACTCTGATGGTGCGCGGCTCAACGATATGCCACTCGTCGCCCGCGAGCATAATTGCTCCCCACTTGTGCTCATTTGCGTTAACAACCTCTCTGAGGGTGGTGGCAAACACGCCCGCGTTGGGGTATGCCTGTTTTACTCTGCCTATCATTTCCTTGAAGGACTCAATCTTTGATGCGAGGTCTTTGCCGCCCGCTTCGGGGCCTTTGATGCCGAGGCAGAGCTGGAAGTCCTCTTCGTTGCCTACAAGGATATCCGCGCTGCCCGCTATCTCGGAAAAGATTTCGGAAAGCTCCTGCTCCCTGCCCTTCCAGAAAGTGGCTCTGTAGTTAAGGTCAAATGAAATCACGGTGCCGTATTTCTTTGCTGCTCTCGCGATTTCGAGGCAGAATCTGCCCGTTTCGGGCGAAAGCGCGGCGATAAGACCGGAAAGATGAAGCACGGCAACACCTTCGGTGCCGAATATGCGGTCAACATCAAAGTCCGCGATGTTGAGTGTTTTACCCACTTCACCGGCTCTGTCGTTTTCTACTCTGGGGCCTCTTGAGCCCGCGCCGCTGTCGGCAATATTGAACTGATGGCGGTAGCCCCAGGGACCGCCCTTGTCTACATCCTTGCCTTCAAAAACCATACCTCTTGCTCTGAGGTCCTGCTTGATGAAAGAGGCAATCTGGCTGTCCTTCACAAAGGTGGTGAGCACCTTTACGGGCAGACCGAGAAATGATGAAACGGAGGCAACATTGGTTTCGGCGGAAGTTGCCTGCATTCTGAAAAGATTGCTTGAGGCGACAGTCTGACCCTCTGCGGGGCAGATACGCACGCCCATACTTGTGGGCACTACCATAGCCCAGGTGTAATTGTCTTTTACCTTAATCATTACGTCTCCCCCTTATACGGTATACTGTGTGGCGGCGGTGTCTCCGCCTTCGCCTGTCCAGTTGGTGTGGAAGAATTCGCCTCTGGGTCTGTCTGTCCTCTCGTATGTGTGAGCGCCGAAATAGTCTCTCTGCGCCTGCAGGAGATTTGCGGGAAGGTTTGCGCAGCGGTAGCCGTCAAAATATCCGAGCGCCGCGGTCATCGCGGGCAAAGGAATACCATTTGTAAGCGCGGCGGCGCACACTCTTCTCCAGCCTGCCTGAGCGGATTCCATAATGCCTTTGAAATACGGGTCAAGCAGCAGATTTTCGAGCGCGGGGTTATTGTCATAAGCCTCTTTGATTTTGCCGAGGAATACGCTTCTGATTATACAGCCGCCTCTCCACATAAGGGCGATGCCGCCGTAGTTGAGATTCCAGCCGTAGGTCTTCGCGGCGGAGCGCATAAGGGTGTAGCCCTGCGCGTAGGAAACTATCTTTGACGCGAAGAGGGCGTTTTTGATGTCGTTTATAAACTGTGCGCGGTCTCCCTCAAACACGGGGGCGGGGCCCGAAAGCACCTTTGAGGCTTTCACTCTCTCTTCTTTCATTGAGGAAAGGCAGCGTGAAAATACCGCTTCGCCGATGAGCGTGAGGGGTATGCCTTCGTCAAGGGCGGCTATGCCTGTCCATTTGCCGGTGCCCTTCTGGCCTGCGGTGTCAAGGATTTTGTTGACTATCGGCTCACCGTCGGTGTCTTTATAGGCGAGAATGTCTCTGGTGATTTCAATAAGATAACTGTCAAGTTCTTCGGTATTCCACTTCGCGAATACTTCGTGCATTTCGTCCGCGCTCATACCGAGCAGGTCTCTCATAAGCTGATACGCTTCGCATATAAGCTGCATATCGCCGTACTCTATGCCGTTATGCACCATCTTTACAAAGTGGCCCGCGCCGTTTTCGCCTACCCAGTCACAGCAGGGTGTGCCGTCTTCAACCTTGGCGCAGATGCTCTGGAATATGGGCTTTACGCTCTCCCACGCGGCGGGTGAGCCGCCGGGCATCATGCTCGGGCCTTTGAGCGCGCCCTCTTCGCCGCCGGATACGCCCGTGCCGATATAGAGAAGGCCTTTGCTCTCAACATAAGCGGTGCGCCTTGCGGTGTCAGGGAAGTGGCTGTTGCCGCCGTCAATGATTATATCGCCCTGCTCCATTAGAGGAATGAGCTGCTCAATCATATCGTCGACCGCCTGACCTGCCTTTATCATCATCATAACCTTGCGGGGTTTTTCGAGTGACGAAACAAGTTCTTCAAGGGAGTATGTTCCGACAATGTTTTTGCCCTTTGCTCTGCCGTTTACAAAATTTTCAACCTTCTGCGAGGTTCTGTTGTAAACCGATACGGTGAAACCCTTGCTCTCCATATTCATAACAAGGTTTTCGCCCATAACGGCAAGTCCTATGAGGCCGATATCGGATTTTTTCATGACATATTCTCCTTTGCTGTTTTTATATTTTCAAGAACGGAATAGGGTATCCTCAGATTGCCCGTGCCCGTCCCTATGCTTATGTGAGGCTTCATCGCGGCGTGGAAATCTGTGCCGCCGGAAATGAGCAGACCCATATCTTTTGCCATCTGCTGATATTTTGCCTGCATTTCGGGAGTGTATTCGGTGTAGTAGCCTTCCACTCCGCTCAGACCGTGCTCTTTGAGAGTGCCGAGAAACTTTTTGAGCGGCTCATCGTCCATTTTTATAAGATGCAGGTGGGCAACGAAACTGAGCCCTCCGCACTCGTGTATGAGTTCAACCGTCTCCTCCGCCTTAAGGCGCTGTACTCCGCAGTAGGCGGGTTTCCCGTTTTCGAGGTAGAGTTTGAAGCCCTCTTTTACGCTCGAAGTGTAGCCCTTGTCCATAAGGATTCTCGCGAAGTGCGCCCTGCCGATGATACCGTTGGGGGCGATTGCCCTCGCCTCTTCCATAGTTACATCAAAGTCGAGTTTGTTGAGCAGGCGGCAGGTTTCCTCGTTTCTGTAATTCCTGGTCTGCTTGCACTCCTCGAGAATGCGGATGAGTTTGGGATTGTCGATATCGAGATAATAGGCGAGTATGTGCGTTTCGGTGTCCGACTGCACGGAAAACTCGATTGCAGGCACCACTTCAATGCCGTTTTCTTTACCTCTCGCCATGGCCTCTTTTACGCCGTCGGTTGTATCGTGGTCCGAAAGAGCCATAGCCGCGAGCCCCGCTCTTTTTGCCTCGTCAACAACCTGCGAAGGTGTCATCGAGCCGTCGGATTTGATTGAATGCGTGTGTAAATCAATATACTTTTCCATTTTACTTTTGCCTTTGTCAGTTGTTTTTTACGCTCCACAGACCGAGAGCCGGGTTGCTGATGTAAAACACCTTTTCGCCGTCAATCTCGTGGAAACCGTCTGTCAGTTTTGCGGGGTCGTATTTCTCTGCCGCTTCGTCATACGGGATGTATGAAAAGCCCGCTCCCTCAACCTCTTCGCGGGTGAGCCTGCGTGTGCAGTATGTGATATTGAATCTGCCGTCGGACGAGCCGTGAATAAGGTGGGCGGCAACGGAAAGATTTGCCCTGAGGTCCTCGTTTTCCTCAACGAGTTTCAGTATGTTCTCTCTGCCGATATAGCCGTATTTTCTTATCAGGCGGTCATTTTCGTCGTCCTCGCCGAATTTGCGCACTTCGGGGGCGAGAATAATCAGTTCGCCGCCCTGCGCCATAGCCATTCTCGTTCTGTAAATCGCCTTGTTGCCGAGCCAGGTGCTCTTGAATTCTCTCGGATCAAGATAGACGACAGCCTTTTTGAAAGGCTCGTCAACGAAGGTGAGGTTAATCTCTCTGCTGAGCGCAACCGCGCCCTCAAACGAATCTCTCTTTTCGCCGATGAATGCGCCGTGAATACGGGTTTCGTCCCCTTCGTTTGTGGTAACGGTGAGCACGAAAAGCAGCGGCACATCTTTAAGGAAATTCTCGTGAGCGTAATCGAAAACCTTGCGCACGGGCGAATAATCCCTGCCCATAATTCTTTCCATGCCGTAAAACGCGCCGAGCATATGAGAGGAGTTTATCATATTGCTGCCGCCGCATCCGACAAAGATGTTTTTGGAGTAATTCGCCATACCGACAACTTCGTGCGGCACGACCTGACCGATTGAAATAATCAGGTCGTATGAGGGGTCGACTATACGGCGGTTAACTTCAACGTCGATTTTGTCTTTTACGAGCCCCTCCGAAACGGAGGATACAAATTCGCCGGGCACTTCACCGATTTTGACAACATCGGTGCGCCAGTTGTGGACTATGATACTGTCAAACGGCACGCCCTCGCCGAAAAACGCCGTGCACTCCTCGCGCGTCATAGGCTCGTGAGTGCCCAGAGCCGGCATAATATCCACCTGACAGGTGTCCTTGAGCATATCATAGTAATAAGCGGTTATTTTGCCTGCGCCCGAGTACATCCTGGTATAATCGGGCGGAAGGAGAAGCACCTTTTTAAGGCATCTGCCCTCAAGCGAAGCGGCGAGCGCCTCTTTTAACTGAGAATCGGAAATATACGGTTCGTTTTTAATAATCAAAGGAGTCATTCCGCTACCGCCTTTCCTGAAAAATAATCTATAATATTTTATCACCTGCAGGGCGAAAATACAATAGAAATTATTATAAACATTATATTTACAAATATTTAATTGATTTTAATTATATGCTGTGATATCATCATATCGGATAAAATGTTACGCTTTTAAGCGCATACCGGAAAGGAGGTAACCGTATGGCACTCATAAAAGCAATTCTTTCCTTCATAACCGCGATTCTATTCGGCTTTTCGCTGATGCCCGGCCCGGTGATTCTTACGGACGGCGAAGACCCCGATGCCTCAAAATCGCTTGCGCAGGCTCCCGCGCTTCTTTACGCCGCGGCGCCTCTTTCAAATGTAAGCAAAACTTCCTTCGGCAGTATGGCTCACGACACCGTCAACGCCTCCGACTGCCGCGGTGATTATTACTATATCTGCGGTTCGGCAGGCAATGCGAACGGTGACTTCACTGTCTCAGGCTCTTTCGCAAAGCCTTTCGGCTTCATAAAGCGCGTCAGTCTGACGGGCGAAACCCTTGCCGAAACTTATGTTACCGACAGTGTTCAGTCCGTTTCGCTCACGGATATATGCGTGCTCAGAAACGGCAACGCCGCGGTGTGCGGTTATCTCTATTCAACAGGTAACGACAATCTCCCCTGCTCCGCTTTTGTCGCTGTGTATGATACGCAGTTAAACCTTTTGTGGAGAGAAGATATCGAGTGCTTTGACAGCGTTTTCCTCAATACAATTTCCACCACTTCAAACGGCTTTGTGACGGGCGGCGAAACCTCCGCCGTTGACGGCATATTTGAAGGCACGGATTTCTTCGGCTCGCCCGGAGCATTCTTTATGAGATATAAAATTACCGCAGATTCGGACACGGGCGAAACAACAGGCACCGTTATGTGGATGAAGAATCTGCACGGCGAGGGCACAAGCAAAGTGACCGACATTTCGGTTGACTCAAACAACAATGTTTTCGTGTGCATTTCAACCAACTCAACCACCGGCAACTACTCCGCGTTTGACGGCCTTATCCCCGGCTCGTTTGACAATGTGCTGCTAAAATACAGCGGCACGGGAATTTTCCAGTGGAGTTATGTGCTCGCGTCCGCAGGCAAAGACAGTTTCGACTGCGTTGCCGCCGACGCATCGGGCGGCTGCCTTGTGGGCGGATATTCCTACAGAGCCGGAGCGTCATCGGGCGACGACCTCGGAGGCACGCTTTCGGGCATAAGGTACCTCGGCGGCTATGACGGCTTCGTTTTCAAGATTTCGTCCTCCGGCGCGCTTTCGTGGTACAGGAGAATCGCGGGCACGAAAAACGATATGGTGCTCAGCATCGCGAAATTCGGCAGTAATTTTGCCGTGGGCGGCTACTCCGCTTCGGACAATTACGAGTTTGCCGAAAACAAGGGCGAAACCGACGGCTTTGTTGAAATCATCACTTCCTCGGGTGACAAAGGCGAAATGATTAACCTCGGCGGCTCCGGAAACGACAGGGTAAATACCGTATCCGCTTCCGGCAGCACACTGCTTGCCGCGGGCATCTCCGTTTCACAGGACGAATGGTTTGACGGGATGAATCAATATGCCTATACCACTTACACCTATGACCTTCCGCAGGATTCAAGCGACTGCTTCACAGCATTTTATCAATAATATTTCCGGATGTGATACTTATGAACAACCTCAGAAAACTAACCGCCGCGTTTCTCGCGCTTGCTCTTTTGTGCCTGTGCGCGTCCTGCTCTTTCGGGCAGAGTAAAACAGCAGGCGAAGAGTCATCCGTCGAAGCGGACACTTCCCTGACACAGGATATAACTCAGGAGAATGAAGCGCCCGCCGTGCGCGACGCAAACTACAAACAGATTCCGGGCGGCGAAAAATTCACAGGCGCGCGCCACGATAAATACAGCAACAGGTGCGATATGATTGTGTCTCACATCGGAGGCAATTACTATGATATCAACATCACCTGGAGCAACGGACGCGAGTCGACAATATGCATGTCCTTCACAGGCACATACAACAGCGAAACCGACGCCCTCGATTACACCGGCACGGAATATGAACTTCACGTTACGGAAAACGACGAATACTCTGCCTATCTCATAAATGACAAATGTGAGGGCTCCTTCTCATTCAAAGATGAGGACACTCTTGTATGGTCCGAGAGGAAGGAATGCAAATTCATACTCAAGGGCGATGCCTATGAGAGCGACGAATTTGCAAAAATCACTACTACCGAAGAATATATAAACGTGACGGGCGGCGAAGAATACGGCTACAGTTACAGCGAATCCCCGCGCGTAGTTTCCTCGCTCGTAAACGGCGTCACCGTAAATATTGTTGAACGCGGCGACACGCAGACTCTTATCGCCTGCGGCCCGTATGAGGGCTATGTGCCTAACGATAATCTTACGGACACCGGCCTTGTTTACGCGAAAGCCGAAATCACGGCGCTGTGGCAGTCCGATACCGACGACGAGAGCGAGCCCGCCTTTATAGCATCCGAAAGTTACTACGCCAGAAACGTGGTCTTCACCGCAGTAAATCCCGTGAGCGATTTCCGCTTCCTTTCCGTATCCGTCAATGAAAATGACGAGGGCGAAATCGTTTTTGACAGTGAAACCCTCTACTCGCTCGAAAGACTTGACGACAGTATCACAATTAAAATGTCCTTCCCCGGCGATTTGCCGACAAATGCCGTTTCCTATGTCGACTCTTACGGCGACACCTGCGTATATGCCGTTGAGATAAGCGGCAGGGACGGAGACCTCGTGATGAGCGAAATCACTCTTGCAGACTGAAGAAGATAAAACCAAAGCCGCAGATTTTCTGCGGCTTTTCTTTTTCAAAAAATATTGATAAGAAACGCCTTTTTATGCTATAATATTTTTATATGCAAGGGGTGAAACAAATGCTTCATTTCATACTCGGCGGCGTAGGCGCCGGAAAAACAACCGCGGTTGAAAATATGATAGGGGACTACTCCGGAAAAGAAGAAGTCAGGATGACTCTGATTGTGCCGGAGCAGTTTGCTTTTACCTGCCAGAAAAACATTCTCACCCTTGTCGGCGCAAAGAAAATGCCCTGTACGGATGTACTTTCTTTCAAATCGCTCGGCGAAAAACTGATAGGTATGCCGTCCTCTCTCGGCAAACGCCGCCTCAGCGACTCCTCCGCCTGCGCGTTTATGTCGCTCGCTCTCAAGAGCGTTAAAGACAGCCTGCAGGTTTACGGCAGAAGCGCCGAAAATCCCTCCGCCGTGAGAGATTTTCTTTCTCTTTCATCCGAGCTTAAGCAGAATCTCGTGTCGCCCGAAATGCTCAGAGATGCCGCCGATAAAATGGAAAGCGGCCTGCTTAAAGCAAAACTCTGCGATATCGCCGCCGTGCTCACGGCTTACAATGAAAGAATTGAAAACAGTTACTTCGACCCGGAGGATCTTATATCCGAACTTTCGTCCTGCGCCGCGCTTGACGCGTATTTCGGCGGCAGAATTGTATTCATAGATTCTTTCAGGGGTTTTACCGCGGGTCAGTATGCCGTGATTGAGCGCATAATGAAATCCGCGCGCGATGTATGGGTTACGCTCTGCACCGATTCTGCGGACGAAGACGCCGATATCACCGATTTCTTTGCGAAAACAAAAAACACGGCATTACGCCTCACCCGTATCGCAAAGGATAACGGCATTGAAGTCGATTCACCCGTGATACTCTCCGCCTGCGGCGAATATTCAAACGCCTCCGAGCGCTTCGAAAGATATTTCCGCCCCGAACTTTCCTACCTTGAATACGCAATGCGCATGCCCGCCCCCGCCGTTTACACCGTGGAATGCGGCGGCATTACGCTCTGCAAGGCGGCAAACACTTACCTCGAGTGCGAATATGTCGCGGCAACTATAAAGAGACTTATAAGAGAAGAAAATTTCAGATACAGGGATATAGCCGTCATCGCGAGGGATATCGGCTCCTACCGCATCGCGCTGACCTCCGCGCTGAAAAAATACGGCATTAAAATCTATGAGGACTACCGCAAGAGCGTTGATGTGTCGCCCGTGATGAATGTGCTCAGCGCCTGCCTGCACGCCTGCGCGGATAATTTTTCAAATGAATCAGTTATGCGCTACCTCAAGACAGGGCTCGCGGGTATGGATGTGCAGGATATTTCCCTGCTTGAAAACTATTGCTACACCTGGCAGATAAGCGGTAAAAAATGGCTGAGTGAATGGACGCGCAGCCCCGACGGCTACACGGACTCAGAGCGTATTGATGAAAAGGACACCGCACGACGCCTTGAAAAACTGAACAGACTCCGTGTTTCCCTCATAACTCCCCTGCTCTCTCTCAGGCAGGCTCTCTCCGGCGGAGTGCCGGGGTCTCAGGCAGTGGAGGCAATCTGGAAATTCTTTACCGCGATTAAACTTTCCGACAATGTAAAAGCGATGGCGGCGGCGCTTGCCGAAGACGGAGAAAACAGCGCCGTGCTCGAACTCAGGCGCACCTGGAAAATGCTTGTTGATATACTCGATGAACTCTACGGCGTGCTTGAAAACGAAAAGGTCACCGCTTCATTTCTCAGCAGTATAACCGACCTCATGCTCTCCGCCGACACAATGGGCACCATTCCGCAGGAACTTGACGGGATAACCATCGGCTCTGCGGACAGAATCAGAATTTCGTCACCCCGCGTTGCCTTTGTAATCGGGGTAAACGAAGGGATATTCCCGCCCGAAGTGAAGCCCGTTTCCGCCCTTACGGTAAGAGAGCGCGCAAAACTCGAAACTCTCGGCATAAAACTCAGCGACAGCGGAGAATGGCGCATAGCGGAGGAAAATATCATCGCCTACTGCTCCCTCTGCTGCCCGAAAGACAGGCTCTATGTGACCTGCTCCCTGAGCGCCGCCGACGGCTCGGAACTGCATCCGGGCGATCTGTACAGAAAAATCAGAACCATTTTCCCCGAAGCGAAGGAATACGACGCAGCTTCTCTGCCCGGCGAATACTATGCGCAGGATAAGCCGCCTGCCTTTGAGCAGCTTGCAAAATCCGAACCCGGTGTTTTCAGGGAAACTCTCAAAAAATATTTTGCCTCAAAAGAGGAATACGCCGGCAGAATCGCCGCTCTTCAGAGAGCGCAGGGCGGCAGGAATTTCAAAATTCTCGACCGCGAAATTGCCGCCGAGCTTTTCGGCAGAAATATGTATATATCCCCTTCACGCATAGAAAAGTACTATCAGTGCGCCTTTTCATACTTCTGCGAATACGGCATCTACGCCGCGCCGCGCAAGCCTGCCGAACTTGACGACCTGCTTATGGGCAATATCAGGCACAAGGTGATTGAGCGCCTGCTCAGAGAGCACAGCCGCGAAGAACTGCTCGCGATGGATGATGCCCAGATTGAAGCCGCCGTAAGAGGCTATATGGACGATTACTTTAAAGATGTGCTCGGCTCACCCGACGACAGCCGTCTGATTTACCTTTTCAACCGCGTAGGCGACGCGCTTGTTGACACGGCAAAAACGCTTATCGCGGAATTTGAATACTGCAGTTTCAGCCCCGTTGACTTTGAACTTTCAATTGACCGCGACGGGGATATCCCTCCTTACCTGCCCGAAGACGGAGACGGCTGTTTCATACGCGGCAAGGTGGACCGCCTTGATATCTGCCGCGACGGCGGGAGCACATATTTCAGGATAATCGACTACAAATCATCAAAAAAAGAGTTTGATATAAACAAGGCCGTTCACGGCCTCGACCTGCAGATGCTCGTCTACCTGTTTGCCATATGGCAAAACGGCGGTGAGCGTTATGACGGAAACCTTACCCCCGCCGCGGTGCTCTACCGCAACGTCACCGACGAAGCGCTCAAACCCGAAGATATATCCAGAGACGGCTCAGCAACCAAGGCAAGGCTCAGAGCCCACAAGATGAACGGCATCATACTCAGGGATATGCAGGCGGCAAACCTTATGGAAAAAGGATGCACCGGACTTCTTCTGCCCGCGAAACTTGACAAAAACGGTGAACTGTCGGGCTTTGTGATTAACCTCGACGGTCTCATCGCCTTGAAAAAAAGAACCGATAAACTTATAAACGATATGGCCGCTCTTCTGCGCGGCGGCAATATCGAAGCGGTACCATACCGCATAAAAGATTCTTTGGGTTTCTGCAAAAACTGTGACTACAGGGCGGTGTGCGGCTTTGAGGATTCCATTGAATCAAGGCCCCTGCCCGAAGCGAAAAAAGAGGATGTTATAGCAGACCTTGAAAACGGAGGTGACGGCGATGTCGGTACAGTGGAATAACGATCAGTTAAAAGCCATTGAGGGCAGAAACGGCACCATGCTCGTAAGCGCCGCCGCCGGCTCCGGCAAAACCGCCGTGCTTGTGGAAAGGGTGATACAGCGTCTTTGCGACGAAAAAAATCCCTGCGGCATCGAAAACCTGCTGATTGTCACCTTCACGAGAGCCGCCGCGGCGCAGATGAAGGAAAAAATCACCTCCGCCCTGCAGAAAAAGATTGCCGAGGAGCCCGGTAACAAGCGCCTTCGCAAGGCGGTATTTATGCTGCCGTATGCGAATATAAGCACCATTGACTCTTTCTGCATAAACCTCGTGCGCGACAATTATCACGTGCTCGGGATTGCGCCCGATTTCAGAATACTCGATGAAACAATGCACGAGCAGATGAAAAGCGCGGCTGTTATGGAAACGGTCAATGAATTCCACGCCGAAAGGGCAGACGAATTCGTATATCTCAACAATCTTATAAACTCCCTTAAAAACGATGATCTCGTGATTGAGGTTATACGCCGCCTTCACGAAAACTCCATGGCATACACCTTCCCCCTGCGATACCTTGAAGGTCTCAGGGAAAACTACCTGATGGACCTTCCGATTGAAGAAACCGTGTGGGGAAAAGCCGCGATTGACAGCGCGATAAAATATCTCAAAGAAACCCTTGCGCTCATTGACAGAAGCATTGAGGAAACCTCAGGCGACCCGGAGTGCGAGCCGTATTACTCAAGATTCCGCAATGACAGGGCGACACTTGAAAGGCTTCTCGATGTTGTATTCTCACACAACTGGGAGGCAATAGCAAGCGCCGTTGCCGCGCTCGAATTTCAAAGTAAGCCCTACAAAGGGACCGTGCCCGAGCAAAAGGATAAATACTATCACGCCGTAAGGTCATATTCACGCGGCAAAACGCATGTCGCCAATAAACTGTCCATCTTTTCGTATACACGCGAAGAGCACGAGCACGCGATGAAAGTGATTGCCCCCGCCGTTGTCACGCTGATTGACGCCGTGCTCACTTACAGGGAAAAACTGTTCGCTCTCAAAAAAGAGGCGAATATGTACGGCTTTAATGACGTGCTCCATTTCACGCTTGAACTGCTTGTGGAGGACGACGGAAACGGCAATCCCGTTAAAACCGGACTCGCCGAAAAAATCAGCGAAAACTACACGGAAATCCTTGTTGACGAGTATCAGGATGTCAGCAAGGCGCAGGATACCGTTTTTGCCGCGCTCTCACGCAATGACGAAAACAGATTTATGGTGGGCGATGTCAAGCAGAGCATCTACACCTTCCGTCAGGCTATGCCCGAAGTTTTCACGGACCTCAGAAAAACCATGACGGACTATGACGCGGTACATTACCCCGCGAGGGTAGACCTTTCCGCAAACTACCGCTCCCGCAAGGGAATAACGGACACGGTCAACTTCATCTTTTCGCTCATTATGACCGAGTACGCGGGCGGCGTTGACTATGACTCCCGAGAGGCGCTCAACCCCAAAGCCGAATATCCGGAGAGCCGTGAGCCCTGCGCGGAGTTTTATCTGCTCGAAGATACTTCCGCCGCCGCTCAGGCCGCGCAGATTGCAAAATACATTAAAGACGCCGTGCAAAACGGCATGCAGATATCCGAAGGCGAGGGATTCAGAAACGCGAAATACAGCGATTTCTGCATCCTTGCAAGGCAGAAAAAATCTTTTCTGCTTTACTCGGAGGCTTTCATAAAAGCGGGAATTCCACTGATTATCGGCTCGGGCAGAAATCTTTTCGACACCCCCGAAGTGAGTTTTATCATCTCCCTGCTCAAAGTGATTGACAATCCGCTCAACGATGTGCCTCTCGCGGCGGTTATGCTTTCGCCCGTTTACGGCTTCACGCCCGACGAGGTAAGCAAAATGCGCATAAAGACGAGGAAGGGCTCCATATACAAGTGCCTGCGCAGAAGCGCCGATGACGGCGACGAAAAAGCCCGCCGCTTCATTGATGAAATCTCACGCCTCAGGAGAATCGCGGTGAATCTGCCCGCGAGCGAGTTTGTGCAGAGGATAATAGACGAGTCCGGTTACAGGGCAATAGTCTGCGCCATGAGCAACAGGGACGCCCGCCTTGCAGGCATCAACAAATTCATCTCCGTGGCGCAATCCTACGAAACAACCGGAGTCAAGGGCATTTCCGCCTTTGTCAGGTATATCGACTCCGTTGAAAAAAGCGGAAAAGGACCTGAAATAAAGCCCTCTCTCACAGATTCGACAGATGCGGTCACGATGAGCACCATACATTCGAGTAAAGGACTTGAATACCCCGTTGTTATTCTGTGTGAAGCGGAAAACACCTTCAGCACACAGTCAATCAAAAGTAATCTGATCGTTTCAGGCAACGCGGGGCTCGGAATGAAATACACCGAAGACGGAGTAATTTACGAAACCTTCGCCCGCGTGAGCGTCAAAAACGAAATAAAGAAAAAAGAGCATTCCGAAGAAATAAGGCTGCTCTATGTTGCCCTTACAAGACCTAAGGAAAAACTCGTTGTCTTTGCCGCATCAAAAGACTGGGTGAAAAAACTTGAAACCCTTTCGGCAAACGCCGTAAAGGGCGGCAAGCCCGCCGAGGTGGCGGTGCTCGAGATGAATTCCCACGCCGACCTTATTTTCACTGCGCTGCTCAAGCACCCGGATGCCCACCTGCTCAGAGAACTTGCGGGCATTGATTCATCGGTATATGACGAGTGCGAAAGCAGAGCGGTTTTTGAACTGATAAAAGAATCGGCAGGCGGGGAAACTGCAGATGAAACTCCGGAGGCCGAATATCTGCCCGACCCCGCCCTGCTCGAAGAACTTGAAAGCCGTCTCTCCTATGTCTACCCATATGATTCCCTTCACGGAGTAGCCGCAAAGAGAGTTGCGTCCGACTTTGAGGACGAGGGCTTTGATATCACATATTTCGCCGCGGAAACTCCCGCGTTTACGGGCAAAGCGGGGCTCACCCCCGCCCAAAGGGGCACGGCGACGCACAGGTTTATGCAGTACGCCGATTACAGAAACGCTCTGCGTGACACTGCGGGTGAACTCAGCCGCCTTGTTGCCGAAAACAAAATGACGCCCGAAGAGGGCGCCGCGGTTGACATTGAGAGCGTGCACAGATTTTTCACCTCGTCGCTCGCGCAGAGGATACTTGCCGCGGACGATGACAAGGTGTTCAGGGAATACGAATTTGCCGTTTCCCTGCCGCTTCGCGAGGTCTATCCCGATATACCCGAGCAGGCGGCGAAAGACGAGGTTGTCATCATTCAGGGCATAGCGGACTGCGCCTTCGTGGAAAACGGCGAACTTGTGATAGTCGATTACAAAACGGACCGCGCCGCATCGGTATCGGACCTTGCCGTCAGATACGCGCCGCAGCTTGCCACCTACCGCAGGTGTCTCTCGCTCGTATTTGATATGAACGTGAAGGAAACCTACATTTACTCCTTCCGTTTCGGCACGCAGATTGAAGTAAAATAATTACTTTTATTTTTGCGCGCGCCGTGTTATAATATTCAGCGGTGAGAATATGGAAAAAAAGGCTATCGGAATTATATCGGCCGCTCTCGCACTCAACCTCGCGCTTTTCATCACAAAACTCTATGTCGGCATAAGCACCGGCTGCCTCGCGATTTACTGCGACGGCATCAACAACCTTGCCGACTCCCTTTCCTGCGGCGTGGCTGTTTTTGGCTTTGCTATGGCGGCGCGCCTTGATGAAAAGCAGAGTATACGCGCGCAGAGCCTTGTATCTTTTGTAATGGCGCTTGCCGTTGCGCTCACGGGGGCGTATTTCGCATATCAGGGCGCGGAAAAACTTCTTTACCCGACTCTCGTTTCATTCCGCGTGAATTACGCGGTGCTGATTGCGGTGACCGCGCTCGTAAAACTCTTTATGGCGTTTATGTTCCGCCGCGCGGACAGGGGCCTACCCTCCCCCGTTTTCAAAACCATGATGCTGGACTGCTTTATGGATTTCGGAATAACACTGTGCGCTCTTATGAGTTTCGGGCTTTCCGAAAAACTGAATTTTGCAATTGACGGACTCGTTTCCGTTTTGATAGGCGTTATCGTCGCAATCGGCGCGATAAAGACGCTTAAAGAACAGATTGTGTTTCTTATAAAGAACTGAATCAAGGAGCGGATATAATGAAAGACAAAAAAGAAAAGGTCAAAAAGACAGGCAAACAGAAATTCAAAACATTTCTCAAGGTGCTCGGCATAATCGTTATCGTTATTGCCGTAATTGTTGCGGTTATCGCTCTGCTCAACGCTCTGGGCAACCGCTCAAACAAAAACTTTGTGAAAGAAATCCCCGCCGTTACCTATGAAAATCAGCTTGTGCCCGCCGTAGCGGACGACGGCTACTATTCTTTTGAAACCGACAGAGACCTGAGAGTGATGCAGCTCACCGATATTCACATCGGCGGCGGTATTCTCAGCGCCAAAAAAGACAATCTCGCCATCAACGCCGTGAGCGCAATGGTTACAGCGGAGAAACCCGACCTTGTCGTAGTTACGGGCGATATCGCCTACCCCGTTCCTTTCCAGTCGCTCACCTTCAACAATAAAACCGGCGCCGTAATCTTTGCCGAACTTATGGAGCAGCTCGGCGTTTACTGGGCTCCCGTTTTCGGCAACCACGATACCGAGGCGTATTCCTTCTATTCAAGAGAGCAGATTTACAATCTCTACACAAGCGGCAAATATCCCCACTGCCTTATGCAGGCGGGTCCCGAAGATGTTTCGGGCGTGGGCAACTATGTAGTCAATGTCAGAAAGCCGGGCGGCGAAATCACCGAGAGCCTGTTTATGCTTGACTCCCACTCCTACACCGACAACGACTATTTCGGCATCCTCTGGAAGTATGACACCTTCCACGAAGACCAGGTGAAATGGTATGAAGATACCGTGAACGCTCTCGCCGAGGAAAACGGCGGCACAGCGCCCAAATCCCTCGCCTTCTTCCATATCCCCATTCCCGAATTCAAAGAGGCTTACGACAAGTGGGCGGAAAACGGCTTTAAGGATACGGACGATGTGAAATATGTCTGCGGTGACGCGGGCGAGCACAAGACCGTTGTTTACGCGAGCGAGCACAACTACGGTTTCTTTGACAAGGTCAAGGAACTCGGCTCCACTCAGGCGCTCTTCTGCGGCCACGACCACCTCAACAACTTCGCCCTTGATTATGAGGGAATCCGTATGGCATACAGTTACTCGGTTGACTACCTCGCCTATGTGGGCATTATGAAATACGGCGTTCAGCGCGGCTGCACCATGATAGATGTGAAGACCGACGGCTCGTATGAAGCGACGCTCGAGAATTATTATCAGGATAAGTATGCGCCGGTGAAGGCGAAAGAGCCGGTGCTGATGGAGCAGTTAAACGAAGATCCCGCCTTTGTAGAGCCGGTCGTAGAATAAACGGCGAAAAACGAAAAGACAAAAAATAAAGAAGTTCGGGTTTTTAACTCGAACTTCTTTTCTTTATGCAATCTGATTTGATATAAGGAATAATTGATTATTGTCTTTTCTCGGAGCATTTGCTCATTCGCCGTACTTCAGTACCGTCTTCATTCGCAAATGCTCCGTTTTCACTCGTTTCTTCGTCCTCCCGAAGTGCCTCTGAGGCAGTAACATCAAAAACAATTGTGTTTTATTAGAGCCATTGTAGGGAACGCCGTTTCGGCGTTCCGTCCGTGCCGCAGGCGCGGAATTGCTAACGCCTTATAACCTAATCCCTAATGCCTGACATCGTAGGGGCGGATATCATCCGCCCGCGACACAGGATATGCGGAGCATTAATAAAATCGGAGCGAAGCGACCTGAGCCTAACGCCTTACGCCCTAACCCCTAATACCTTTTACGACAACGGCAATCCTTTGCTGTCGGTGAAATCGCCGCGCATAATCGCGGCGGCGTCCATCAGCACGCCCACAAACATCAGCCCCATCGTCATTACATAGAGCATTCCTTTTTTGCTGTTGCCCACATAGTATTGATGCGCTCCGACCCAGCCGAGAAGCAGGCAGAGTATGAGAGCGGTGGTCTTTTTGCACTTGCTTTTCTGCGGCATAAGGGCTGCAAAACTCATCGGGTTTGCCGCATTTTTGTTGAGCGCCATCTCGGCGAGGAAAAGTTCCTGTGCGGTGTAGCCCTTGCCGCTGAGGTCGTGCTTTTTCACGCCGTCAGCCGTTTCTTCTGCGCCGCCGGCGGCTTCGTTGCCATTGCCGGCATCTTGGGGTTTTATGGTGGGGGCGTATACTTTATTCGCGTTTTCCATGCCCTTGCGGTAGCCGCAGTCGGGGCAGGATTTGCCGTAATATTTTTTATCGCAGTTCGGGCAGAGTATGCCGTCGTTCCCCGCTTCCACGCCGCAGACCGGGCAGAAAGAGGCGTCATATATTTCGCCGCAGTTGCTGCACTTAACGCTCAGAAAAGCGCTCGAGCATTCGGGGCATATTTCGGCGGAATTGTCAAGTTCCGCTCCGCAGGAAGAACATACTTTCATTTTTCTCACCTCAGAGTGATAATATCACATTATTGCCGCCTGTTCAAGATTGCGGCTTTGTTATCCTCGCGTTGTGTATTTTCACGATCACGGCGGTTATCGCCATAAACAGCGAAATGCCGAAAACGAGCAGCACGGCGATTATGCCGTAAGCCGCCGGCAGATTGAGAGGGGCGTCGCCCTTAACCGTCTGCCGGATGAATTCGGGATTGTAGAAGGGGTAGGGGTAATAGGTCGGGTCCGAAAAAGCGCCCCTGACAATCGAAACAATCGAATAAACAAGCGGATAAGCGCCCGATAAAAGCACGCACTTCTTACCGAGTTTCTCGTTTGTAAACGGGAAAAACCAGAAGATGAGCGCGAGCGGCGGCATTATCATATGGTAATAAACCTGTATGAAAGATGACATCGCGTGATAGGCGCTGTCCCACTTGAGCGGCGGAGTGAGGCCGAGCGGAAAACCGGAGCAGTAAGTTACTCCCGCCACGAGCACATACACCGTCACAAGCGCGCCGATTACAGGATTAAAGCCGATTATCTTTGCTCGCTCCGATCCGAAAACGCCGAGCCCCGCGCACAGAAAATATATGTAGGCGAAGAAATTGGACTGCACCGTGAAATATGAAATGATATTGTATTTGCCGTAGTTTACGGGCGAATACTGCGGGTCGTATTCATAGACATAATAAGTCAGGCGGTAGATAATAAGCGCAAAGCCGATGAGCGCCAATGCGAGGAAAAGCACTCCCGCCTTTTTGTTACGGGCGATATTGTTTTCCGTTTTCGCTCCCTCCCTTTTACCGTATGAAATAATAATATTACATTTTCACGCGCACTGCAACCGTCTTTACCAAACTTCGGGCAAAGTGGGGTATTTTTTGAGCCGCCGGTTCAGATCCATTTTTAATATTTTGTAAACTTTTAGAAAACATACACAACATATTGTGCTTTTTTCTTGCATTTAATCCTGAAATATGCTAAAATTCCGTTGTGTGCGCAGGGTTAGTATATCGGTAATACGGACGCTTCCCAAGCCTCAGCGGCGGGTTCGACTCCCGTACCCTGCTCCAATACGGGCTGTATTATATCAAACTCTGAGTTTTTTCGGCGTTTCATCGAATACAGCCCGTTTAATCACAAATAATCACTTCCCCTCACGGAGGACTTCCTTATGTATTCAATGTACCGAACAAGAGATTTCGGTAATATAAAAGAAATGATTGACCAATCTGTTTCGCTCTACTCCGAAAGAAACGCTTTCAGGGTAAAACGGAGCGGAGAGGTCATTTGTATTTCATATAAAGAATACGGCAAAAAAATCGACGGCATGATGACCGCCCTTCTCAGCGAGGGCTACACGGATTCCAAAATCGCAATCTGCGCAAACAACTGCTACGAATACTGCCTGACCTACCTTTCGGTAATCTGCTCGGGCAACGTAATTGTGCCCGTTGACAAAGAGCTGCATGAGGATGACATTCTCGGCATTCTTTCCGCGTCCGATTCAACCGTGCTCATCTGCGACGATTATTTCCTTAACAGAAACGATATTTCACGTTTTTCCGATTACAGGATTATCTATATCGGCAGCACCGAAAAATATTCTCACCTTGAAAACTTTGCCGACTTTGTTTCAAAAGGCATTGAACTCAACGCCTCGGGCAAAACCCTTTACAAGGATGTGGTGCAGGACCCGGAGAAACTCTGCACCCTGCTCTTCACCTCCGGTACCACCGGCACCTCAAAGGGCGTTATGCTCTGCCAGCGCAACTTTGTGTTTGAAATACTTTCCGCGATGAAAGTAATCAAGATAAATCCCGAAGACTGCGGCATATCAATGCTGCCGCTTCATCACACATTTGAAAGTTCGATTATGATTTTCTTCGCGGTTTACTGCGGGGCTGAAGTCACCTTCTGCGAGAGCCTCAAATATGTGCTCAAAAATATGGCTGATTTCAATCCCAGCGTTTTCGTAGCCGTGCCGCTGTTGCTTGAAACGGTGCACAGGCGCATAATGAAAACCGTGAGAAAACAGAAATTCGGCGCTCTCAAATTCAAGGCCGGCACTGCGATCACCCGCACCGCAGGCAGATTCGGCATAGACTTAAAGAGCGTAATCTTCAAAGAAATTCAGCAGACGTTCGGCGGCAATATGCGCCTGATTATCTGCGGCGGCGCGCCCATCGATCCGAAAATCATCAAGGATTTTGATGCTTTCGGCATTCAGGTAATCTTCGGTTACGGTCTCACCGAGTGCGCTCCCCTCGCAATTATAAACAACGATTTCATCCGCACCACCGACTCCATCGGTGTGCCCATTCCGGGAGTTGCGGCGAAGATTATCAACAAGGACGAAAACGGCATAGGCGAAGTGTGCGTCAAGGGCGGAATGGTGATGCAGGGTTATTACAAAAACCCCGAGGCAACCGCCGAAGTAATAGATGCCGACGGCTTTTTCCATACGGGCGATGTCGGCTTTGTTGACGCAAAGGGTCATTATCACATCACCGGCAGATGCAAAAATGTCATAGTCACCAGCAACGGCAAAAACATCTACCCCGAAGAGCTTGAATATCATCTGTGCCAGAGCGGCTTTGTCGCCTCCGCAATGGTTGAGGGCAAAGAGGATGAGCACGGTGAAATTCAGGTGCACGCCCAGATTTTCCCCGACAAATCGGAAATCAAGGATTACCTTGACAAAGAGCCTACCGAAGAAGAAGTAAAGGCCATTGTCAAAAAGGTGATTGACAACGTGAATAATTCCGTGCCCGGTTTCAAGAAGATAAAGAGTTACTATATCCGCACCACGGAATTTGTGATGACAACCACCAAAAAAATCAAGAGAAACGAGAATAAAGAGTAAAAATCACCGCGCGCGGCATACCGGGCGCGGCTGTTGTTTGGTAAGTTTGCCCGCGAAAAGGCGTGCGGGTGACATAAATTTGGCATAAAATTCATATTTTAATTATTTATTTTTTTCCTTATATATGATATAATTGCATTCCGATTGAAAAACACCGCCGCTTGCGGCGCATATTGTGATATACAAAGAGGATTTGTTTTATGGCAAAAAAAGGCAAATACGAAGACATCTCTTCAAGCAGCACACCCGAGGGCTTCAAAGAACGTGCCGCTTTCAGAAGAGAAAAAATAAAAACATTTTTCCTGCGCAACCGCAAGAGAAACCTCAAGGCCCTGCTGAGCATCATCATCTGCCTTGTGCTTGTGCTTGCCGCCATGGGCGGAGCGTATGTGCGCAAGATTCTCTCCCTCATCAATTATGATGACGGCAACGTCGGTAACCCCGACGCCACCTTTGCCACCGGCGAGGAAGAAGAAAATCTCAACTTTGAGACTATGTATGATATTGCCAGCGCGGACTCCATAAAGGATTTAATCAAATCCTGGGCGACCAACGGCGGCGAAAAACTCCACAGCAAAAATGTTATCAATGTGCTTCTGATAGGCGAAGACAATGACGACGGCTCCCATCGCTCAGACTCAATGATGCTCGCCTCCGTAAACACAAAGACCAAAAAGATTACCCTGTGCTCCTTCCTGAGAGACACTTACACCTATATGCTCATCAACGGCAGCGAGCGTTATGACAAAACAAACCACGCTTACTCCTGGGCAGGCCCCGCAAAGGTTATGGAGGTGCTCTCCAACAACTACAAGATTGAAATCGACCACTATGTTTCAATAGATTTCGGCTCGTTTGAAAAGGTGATTGACCTTTTGGGCGGCGTGAGCGTGCCCATCACCGAGTCAGAGGCGAGATATATGAACCGCACCACCAAAGTTAAAGGCTTTGAGGCGGGCGACTCGGTTCTGCTTAACGGCAAAAGAGCCCTCATTTATTCGAGAATCAGAAAACTTGACAGCGAAATCGAAAGAACCAGGCGCCAGAGAAATGTTATCGCCTCGGTTGTCAAGAGCGTGAAGGCCTCGTCAATCAGTGAAATCAACGAACTTGTTGAAACCTTCCTTCCCTATGTAACCACCAATTACCGGTATTCAGAAATCCTGTCGCTTGCGACAACGGCGCTCACCGACAGATGGATGAACTATCAGCTTGTCGGTATGGTTGAGCCTAACGAGGACCTCAGAGTAGGCGTAAGCGGTTTCCGCACCTACACGGGCTACCTTGATGTGTGGATTGCGGACTACGTGAAAGCGGCTCAGGAAGTGCAGCTTGCGCTTTACGGCACCACTAATATTCAGATAAGCCCCGATCATATTTCCGCCATTTCACTTGCCAGAGGCAACACGAATAACTACGGCAGAGGCGACGACGGCGATTATTCCACGGTGGAGAGTTACGATGATTTCGGCAGCGATGAAGAGGAAACCTCATCATCACGCAGCATATTTGACTGGCGCTACACGCGAAGCAGTGAAGAATCCTCCTTGCGCTCGGGCATAAGCGACCTGTTCCCGCGCGGCCGTCAGGATGAAACGGAAACAGATGACACCGAGACTGATTACTATGAGGATACCGAGCCGGTATATGAGCCCGATACTCAGGAAAGCGTCACCTACTACGAAGAAGATTATTAAAACAAAGACTCCCGGTATTTCAGATACCGGGAGATTTTTTGCGCTTATAAAAATATTAAAGCCGTCTCGTGTGAGACGGCTTGTGTTTTAAGGTTTTAACACACCCTGAAAACTGAACAAAAGGTGTAATGAAATGGGGTAATGCTGAGGGGAGAGAAATAAAAGGTCAAGCCCTCGACCTATTAGTATTGCCAAGCTGAACATATCACTATGCTTACACATGCAACCTATCAACCTCATAGTCCATGAGGGGTCTTACTGGCTTACGCCATGGGATATCTTATCTTGGAGGCGGCTTCA
>JAEEHB010000050.1 GCA_016280595.1 Clostridiaceae bacterium
ATGAAATTTGTGCATATTTGCAGGTTTTGACGACGAGGAATACTTGGCTGTATTCCGAGGAGGAAACCCTGCATAAGATGTGCAAAGGTCGCTCTTTGAGGCATTACTGTTTTATGACCCTCCGCCCTTCACACAGCCCGTTTTGTTTTATCATAAGTCGAGGTCGAGAGTCATCTTCACTTCCCAGTCGGGGAAAGCCTCTTTTACCTGCGAAAGAATCTCCGTAAACACGGCTTCCCTGTCTTCAAGTTCAAAGTCAAGTATCACGTCAACGCTCAGGGTTTTCTCCTGCTCGTTTGCGTAGTAGCCGTGTATCTGCAAAACGCCGTCGTGCCTAGAAATGATGCGGTAAACCTCCGTGCGCATTTCATCGTGACCTTCGCCGAATGAATAGATGCCTATGCCTGCCATAATAATGCCGTGAGCGTCATAAACCTTTTCGGCAATTCTGCGCTCGAGCAGGTCAATCTCTTTGGCTGTAAGCGTTTCGGGTATCTCAATATGTACCGAGCCGACAAACATGTCGGGGCCGTAACTGTGAAGAAGCAGGTCATACGCGCCTTTTACATCCGGCTCGGAGCAGATTGTGGCTTTGATTTCGTCGGTAAGTTCCTTTTCCGCTCTTTTGCCCACAACGTCGTCAACAGCCTCGAGCATAAGTTCAATACCGCTCTTTATAATGAAAGCCGAAATGATGATGCCGACATATGCCTCGAGGTTGATGTGAAACACCATAAAGATAACGGCGGAAATAAGCACCGACGCGGAGAGTATGGCGTCATAAAGAGCGTCCTTGCCTGAGGCGATAAGCGAGCCGGAATTAACTTTGTTGCCCGTGCGCTTGAAATAAAGCCCTATCGCGATTTTCACCACTATAGCCGCCGCGATTACAATAAGCGTGACCGCAGAATAATCCGCCTGTGCCGGGTGGATTATTTTTTTGACCGATTCCACGCCCGCGGTAATACCCGCATACAGAATGATAGCCGCTATGAGCATTGTGCTCAGGTATTCTATTCTGCCGTGCCCGAGCGGATGCTTTTTGTCGGGCCTTCTGCCCGCGAGTTTGGTGCCGGCTATCGTGATAACCGATGAGAGCGCGTCCGTCAGATTGTTGACGGCATCGAGCACAACGGTAAACGCGTTTGCTATAAGGCCTACTGCAATTTTGAATGCGCCGAGCATTATATTGGCTATGATGCCGATAATGCTTGTGCGCACTATTACTTTGTCTCTGCTTTCCATTACTCCTGTTTGCCTCTTTCTTTCATTACTTCGCGCCCGCATTTGCCCGAAATGTGCTCCGCAGTGATTTCAACACAGCAGAGTTTTCCTTTTGCAAGGTACTCTTCGGTCTCCGCTATGCAGTCCTCTTCATAATCCGCCGAATACTTTTTGCCGATATCGAGTGCGATTTTTCTGAGCGACGCTTCGTCTTCGATTATCTTCGCTCTGCCGAAAACAATGACGCTGATATAGGCTGTGGTCCGTTTTTCGCTGATGACATCGTCCTGCGCGATAACGCAGAATGAGACTTTGTCGCAGCGGCGGATTGCGTCAATCTTATGCCCCTGCTTTGCGCAGTGAAAGGTAATCTTACCATCCGAGTAACAGTAATTTACGGGCACGCCGTAAGGATATCCTCCGTCTCCGCACAGGGAAAGTACCCCGCAGGAGGCAGAGGAAAGAATCTCTTCGCATTCCGCCGGGCTCAGCGCCTGCGCGGCGCGGCGAAGCAGCCTGAATTTATCCGTATTCAACTTAATAGTTTTCCGCGTTTATTTCAAAGAAACTCTGCGGATGGTCGCACACGGGGCAGATATCGGGAGCCTGCGTGCCCACAACGATGTGACCGCAGTTGCGGCATTCCCAGATTTTGACTTCGCTCTTTTTGAAAACTTCCTGCATTTCAATGTTTTTAAGCAGGGCGCGGTATCTTTCTTCGTGATGCTTTTCGATGGCGGCAACCGCTCTGAATTTCTTTGCGAGCTCGGGGAAACCCTCCTGCTCGGCGGTAACGGCGAAGCCTTCATACATATCGGTCCACTCGAAGTTTTCTCCGTCCGCGGCGGCGGCAAGGTTGTCTTCGGTGGTGCCTATGCCCGCAAGTTCCTTGAACCAGATTTTCGCGTGCTCTTTTTCATTGTCCGCTGTTTTCAGGAAGAGAGCGGCAATCTGCTCAAAGCCGTCTTTCTTTGCTTTTGAAGCGAAATATGTGTATTTGTTTCTTGCCTGTGATTCGCCGGCAAAAGCCGCTTCGAGATTCTTTTCGGTCTGCGTGCCTGCGTACTTTGTTTTACCTGACATTTTCTTTTCTCCTTTGTTATTTTATACTCATTGCCGCGCGGTAAGCATCGTGATTTGCTTTGCCGATGTTTCCGCCTTTGTTTGCGTCTCCGGCGACAACTGTGTTTACTGTAATATTCTGCATCGCGTCAAGCAGCGATCTTTCCGGCCTCACTCCTACGGCGAGCACGACGGCATCGCAAGATATTTTTTCCGCTTTGCCGTTTTTTGTGACCGTAATCTCGTCTGCCGCTATTTCGCTGAGCGCGGTGGATGTATAAATCTTGACTCCGAGCGGCTCAAGGCGTGAGAGCGAGTCATCCGTGTGCTGGAACCAGCCCTTGGGAGCGACTGAATCCGCCGCCTCGATGATAAAGACTTCCTTGCCTTCGAGCGCGAGATACTCCGCTGTTTCAAGGCCCGTGAGTCCGCTGCCTACAACGGCGACTTTTTTGCCCTCAATCTTTTTCCTGCCGAGAAGAATGTCCGGCGGGGTGAATACGTTATCCGCATCTGCTCCCTTGATTGAGCGCGGCACAACGGGCACGGAGCCGGTCGCAAGCACTATCGCATAAGGCGAAAGCGCCCTGACGGTTTCTTCGTCGGCTGGAGTGCCGAACATAAATTTGACGCCGAGTTTTTTCGCCTCTGTCATAAGGTCCTCAATGCACCAGTAAAGTTTGTCTTTGAGGTGACCCGATGCGGCGGCGATAACCTGACCGCCCGCTTTTTCGCCTTTTTCAATCACGGTAACGGCAAAACCTCTTCTCGCGAGAGTGACTGCGGCAGTGAGACCCGCGGGGCCCGCTCCGATAACGGCAACCGGTCTTCCGTTTCCGTCCTGGGGGGGATTGAAATATTCTTTTTCACAGCCCACGCCCATATTAAGAGCGCACTCGCCGGGCTGACCGACACCTGCGTTGTTAATGAAGGATTCAATGCAGTAAAGACAGCCTATACAGCGGCGTATGTCTTCGGGGTGACCCTCTTTCGCTTTTTTTGCGAGGTGCGGGTCACAGATGAAACTTCTTGCGGAGCCGACCATATCCTGACAGCCTTCGCGAAGCTGTCTTTCAGCCTGCTCGGGTGAGCGGATAAAGTTTGCCGCGATAACGGGGATTGAAACCGCTTCCTTAACCGCCTTTGCGAGGTAGGCTCTCCAGCCGGGCTCAAACGAGGTGGGCTCGAGCCAATAATTGTAGTTATCGTAACAAGCGGAAGAAACATCAATCGCGTCAACGCCGAGTTTTTCAAGGCTCTTCGCGATTTCAACGCCCTCTTTAAGGGTGTAGCCTTTGCCGGGCTTTCCGTTTTCGGCATACATTTCATCTGCCGTAAGGCGGACTATCAGAGGATAATCCTTGCCGCATTTTTCCTTGATGCCCGTAATGATTTCCGAAATAAATCTCAGGCGGTTTTCAAAACTGCCGCCGTATTTGTCCGTTCTCTTGTTTGTGTTGGGGCTTAAGAACTGATGAAGAATATAGCCGTGAGTGGCGTGAAGTTCAACGGCGTCAACATCCGCTTTTTTGCATCTTACCGCCGCCTCGATGAAATCGTTTATAAGCGCCTTTACCTCTTTTTTGCTCATGGCGTGAATTCTTGTCGCGCCGTGTGCCGAAAGCTCACAGTCCGACGGTGCCTGAAGCGAGAAGCAGATTTTCTTCTGCTCAAGGCCGAGAAGCACGGGCGTGGTTTTGAAGAGGAGATTCGGCAGTTTCGGGAATTTTTCGGTGAGAGGGATAATCATGGGCAGGGTATTTATTGAACTCGCGTAGCCCTGCCTGCCCGGATGATGCAGCTGGATGCAGAGTTTCGCCCCGCAGTTATGAATTCTGCGCACCATTTCCCTCATGGGCTCAATATGCCTGTCGCTGCTCATTGAAAGCTGAGTGAATGTAGAGGCGGCGCCCTTGTCGTTTACCCTGCATATGCCGGGGATGATGAGACCGACTTCGCCTTTTGCCCTCTCCTCATAGTATTCAATCATTCTTTCGGTAGGGCAGCCGTTAATCTGACCGAGACTCATCTCGGCTGCATTCATCACGATGCGGTTTTTTATTTCAAGATTTCCGATTTTAACCGGGGAAAAAAGCATATCGTAACTCATTTGTTTTCATCCCTGTACTTTTTTATTTCTTCCTTGAAGCGTTTAAGTTTTTCCTGCTCAAGTTTCCAGTATATTGTGCGCACGGGAGGCGCAACGCCCATAAGCACCTTTGAAAGGGCAAACAGCGGACTCGGCGAACAAAACTTCTTGCCCTTTTCGAGCGCGGCAACCATTTTTCTTGCGACCACATCGGGCTGCTGCACGGGGAAGGGCTTTTCAAACTTGTAGGGTGAAGCTACATTGAAGAAGTTGGTGTCCGTTGCCACGGGGTAGAGGCAGGTGAGTTTAAGCGAATTGGGCATCTCAAGGCGGATTGCCTGCTGGAAGCCGTGAAGCGCGAATTTTGTGGCGGAATAGAGGGCGTAGCCGGGCATAGCCATCTGACCTATTGCCGACACGGTATAGGCGAGGTGTCCCTCCCTGCCGTCAAGATGATGAAGGTACTTTGCGTATGTATATATAGGTGAAATTGTATTCGTTTCAAAAATTTTAAGGATTCTCTCCCAGTTTGTGTAGTTGAATTCCTCATAATAGGGGAAGCCTGCGTTGGCGTAAAAGAGGTCTATCTTGCGCCCTTCGAAAACTTTGTTCGCCTCTTCAAATAAAGAGTCTACTCCTTCGCGGGAGCTTACGTCGCAGGTAAAGGGTATGACATTGTCGGCAAAGGAAGCAAGTTTTTCCTCCGCGTGGCGGGAAACGGCGAGGATGAGATTTGATTTTTCGGCGCTGAGGAGTTTGAGCACTTCGTAGCCTATGCCGCTTGACGCGCCGGTGAGAACGATGGTCTTATTGCTTATCATGGTTTTTCTCCTTGTAACAAAAGGCTCTGCCAAAGCGGCAAAGCCCTCTGCGTTTTGATAGTGTTTTGCTTATTTCGCTTTTACAACGGGTGACTCGGGTGCATTCTTCTTGACGCTGGCAATACCGTTGTTGCAGCTCTTCTTGGTCTTGTAGCCTTCGCCGGTAGCGATAATCTGACCGTTGCGTGCTTTCAGGCGGAATCTGAATTCGCCCTTCTTGTCAACATAGATTTCGTATTTGGGATTCTTGAGTTTTGCGTATCCCTCTACGGTCTGGTCCTCGATTTCGCTTGCGCAGTTGGCGCGTACGCTCTCAATGCCGTTAAGGCAGGATTTTTCGGATGCGTATACTTCGCTGGTCGCGATGATTTCTCCGTTGCCTGCTTTAAGGTTGAACTTTACGCCGGATTTGACTGCTTTGATTTCAAATTTGCCCATTATTTCTGCCTCCTCTTTATTTTCAGGGTGCGGCCCTGTGCCGCCCCTTAATCCCTAATTAGAATATAGCACTATAAAATAATTATGTCAAATAAAATAAGGTTACCGGTCCTTGTATTGGTAGCATCTGACATAATCGACCGTCATTGAGGCGGGAAGGTCGGTGTTTCTCCCGACCTTTTCGTCAACTCCGATTGATATTATGAGATACAGCGGCACCTCGCATACGCCGCCGAAACTTGTGCGCGCTGTTTCAACGCCGTTGATATAGAAAATGTATTCATCTTCGTTCCATTCAACGCCGTATGTGTTGAATTCGTTGTAGGGGTCATTCGCGTAGAAACTGCCCTGCTGCTCTTTTTTGTGCGCGTCGCCGTAGGCGTCAACGTGAATTGTCTGATAGACAGAGCCGAAATCGGGGCTGTTCGGATTATAGTCGGTCACGGTTTCAAATACATCTATCTCCGCTCCGCTCACCCCTCCGTCGGTGTCATCCGCCCACATACCGTCCGTGAGCAGCCAGAAGGCGGGGTTGAGCCCCGCGCCCTTGGGCAGAATACAGCGGATTTCGAAGTAGCCGTATAACTGCTCGTATCCGGTGTGGTCGCCCGAATAGTTTTTGGCGGGATTTGTTTCCATGCCGTAGGAGTAGTAGCCCGCGCCCTTCGGTCCGTCTTCTTTGTATTCCACAGTGAGTTTAAGGCAGCCGTCATCGGTGAAACTCACCTGGTCGCGATTCCACCACGCGGTATCACGCTTTTGTGTGTCGTTTGCGCCGTAAACATAGTGCCCCTGCCATACGGTGGTATCAAATCCGTTTTCAAACTCATCCTCCCAGACGAGGTCAAAGCGGCTCATATCAATGGAATCTTTGTAGGGCGTTACGGGCGTATCGAAAGCGAAGGCGCCGAAAAGCTGAAATACAGCCGTGAAAAGCGCCGCCGCGCGTTTTAAGTCAAACGAGAAAAATGCTTTGAACAGCAAGCCTGTTGCGGAAAACATATCGCCGAGTGAATTTATCTGCCTGGTTGCGAAAAGAGAAAGAACTTTATTCACGCTCTCATCCTCCTTTGCGTACTGTAAAATCAGACGTTATCCTGTGAAAAGAAGAAGAAATCAACGGGGAACCAGCCGGCGGCGCAGGCGGGCATTTCTCTGCGCTTGCCGCCGTAAGTGCTCGCGATAACCCTTATCGCTTCAATGTGGTCAAGTTCAACATCGGGCTTTTCGTCTGTGTCTTCAACGGTAACCTGAGTTCCCCTGACCGTTATCTTTAACTGCTCGTCTTTCTTGTATCCGTGAATAAGAAGCACTGCGCTTCCTTCACCTAAGTTTACCCTCTTTGCCTTGACGGAAAGGAAGGCGAGAATGAATTTTTTATAGTTGAGAATGTTGATCTGTTCGCTGTGAGTAAGTTCATATCCGTCGGAATTTGCACTCAGATAATCGCAGAGTTCTTTATCATAAAGCGGAATTGAGACTTCAATTTTATCCGCGCCCGTCGTATTAAGCACGCAGAGCGCAAGGTCAAGCGTATCTTCGGTTTTTACGGGCTTGAATTCCTGTATTCCGCTTTCGCCCCTGCGGCAGAAGTAGCCCTTGAATTCATCGCCGTCAAAAACAGCATAGGGAATACAGTTCCATGAGCGCAGAATATCCTCGTAATCCTCTTCGGGGCGGTTTACGTAAACGCCCGTTTCCTCGTGCAGGGCTTTTATCCGCCTTAGAATGTCCTTATCATCAGCGGTGATTTCCTTCGCCGTGTAGTTGTTGGTATAGCCGTCGCCTTTTAAATAACTGATTGTTCTTCTGTTAATCTCTGCGCAGAAGGAGATGCCTGCGGGCTCATAGCCGAAATGCTCGTATCTCTGCCTCTGTCCGCCGAGCAGGGAAATGTCGGTACCATCGTTTTTCATCTGATCGAGCGTCATATTCATGCACTCAATCATATAGCCTTTGCCCCTTGCGTCCCTCGCTACCGCGACATTGCCTATGCCGCCGATTTTAATCGGGATGCCGCCCGCATTCATTGTCATGGGGAAAAGACCGACGGAGGCTTTTATGTCGCCGTCTTCCTTAATCATAAAATTGTTGTAAGCAGGCTCGTATTTATCTTTGTAAAGTTTCGGCAGAAGGCTGAGAAAATGAACTTCGGGATCTTCATCTCTGAAAAACACGTCGTCAAGCACTTCTATAAGTCTGCCGTTATCCGCGGCACAGCCTCTGCCTTTATATATCTCTTTCATATTTATCTCCCTTTTTTCTGAAAATCTCCGCTGCTGAGCGATTCATAATTTGATTTGCGGCGCGTTTTTCTCTTTGCTGCCTTTCTCGAAAGCACAAGCAGTATAAGCGCCGCGCCTATTACTACCGCAAGGGCTTTGAATACGGACGAAGAAAACACATCTTCAAAAGTCGTGCCGAAAAACGAGAAGAACGAGCGCTTTATATCAGCGGACGCGACAAGGTCGATTTCGGCTATCGGCTTACCTGCGTAGAGCACCTTGCCTTTGCAGATTTTATCGCCTTTGCCTACGGGCGCTTTGATAAGCTCGGGCACGGTGTCCGCAACGGGCTCAATGAGAAGGCTCTTGTCCGTTTCGCCTTTGGGAAGCAGGCCGTAAGCGTTTTCCGCAGGGCACAGGCCGACTGAGTCAACCCCTTTGCCGTATTTCACAGGCACTTCGCTGACTACCTGCGACGCGCTCGCAATCGGCACAAGGCGAAGGTTTGTAAACGCCCAGTCATACATTTGCTTGGTGTCAACAAAGGCGCCGTTTTCGTCAACATAGTCCTTGTCGATATCTTCCATAATGGAATTCATGCAAACGGCAATATAGTTGTAGCCGTTGTTTGACGCCTTGCTCACAAGGCAGCGTCCCGCGCCGGATGTGGTGCCGGTTTTGCCGCAGATTTCGTGCTCGCAGTAGTAATCCTTGTAGCCGGGCATAAGAGTGAAGTTTGTGGTGCGGATTATCCTCTCCTTGTGCATATCCGTTTCGGGAAGCGTGTAGGAGGTCTGTGATGAGATTTCCGAAAAAGCGGGGAATTTCATCGCGTATTCAAAAAACTTCGCCATATCCGCGCAGGATACATAATGCTCTTCGTCGTCAAGACCGTGCACATTCATAAAGTGTGAATTCGTGCAGCCGAGTTCTTCCGCGAGAGCGTTCATCTTATCCACAAAAGCCTGCCTGTCGTCACCCGTTGACCAGTAGGCAAGGGCGGTGGCGGCATCGTTTGCCGACGGAATCAGAAGACAGCAGAGCCAGTCGTGGATTGTAAGAACTTCGCCGGGTTTGAGTCCGCTGAGCGAACTGCCCGTGCCGTCAAGTTCTCTGATGCAGGATTCCGGCATGGCAAACTCCTCATCGAGGTCTTTGCACTCGGAAAGGATTATGCTCGCGGTGATGACTTTCGTCAGCGAGGCGGGTTTCGTCTGCTTGTTTATGTTTTTGGAAAAAATCACTTCGTCGTTATCGAGGCACAGCAGCATTGCGCAGTCCGAATAAAGCGGAGTTTCAAGGTAACTGCTGTACTCCGCAGACGCACTCGTGAGCGCGGCAGACAAAACTGTGACTGCCGCAAGGAGCAGTGACAGAAACGCTTTTTTCATCTTTTCAGTATAACTCCTTTATATAGTTTTCAACATCTTCTCTCGTGCCCTTGAACGGACCGGGAGCTTCCATTTTGAGCGATACGGTTGCGGTCGCGGTCAGCAAAGCCTCGGGTATTGTGTGCTCAAGGCGCTCGTTTATGTAGGAGGCGAAGGTGGTGTCGCCTCTGCCTGTCCTGCCGCTGAGATTTCTCGATTTGATGGGGCAGGTCGCAAATTCCTTGCCGTCATATATAAGCACTTCGGTGTTGTGAGTTATCATTATTTCCCTTGCGCCCCACGAGTACATATGCTTTGCCGCCTCTTTCCTGTCGGTACAGCCGGTGAGGATTTCCGCCTCGGCGGCATCGGTTTTGAGGTAGGTTATATAGGGAAGGCACTGCAGTTTATCCGCCCAGTCTTCAAAAAAGACGGAGCCGTCATCGTTTGCGTGGCGGAGCATCGCCTGAACATCCAGGGCAACGGGAGCCTTCTTTGAAAGAGAAACTATCAGGTCTCTGTCAAAATCGCCGTAGATAAGACCTGCCAGGTGATAAATCGCGACATCCGCCTCGGGGATTTCCTCAGTCCTGAACGGATCGCCTTTTGAAAGGCACATACAGGTGCGCCTCTCTTTATCCGCCGTGTGGTAAATGTTTACCATATCGGTGGATTTTTCGCTTTTAAGGCAGATTATATCCTCCCTCGGAATGGTGAAACAGTCGAGCCTGTCCATATCTTTATCGGCAACCTTTGTCACCGCGAGCACCCTGTGCCCCAGAGCGTATGCGGCGGCGGATGAATACACTACCGCGCCGCCCACGATTTTTACATTGTTGCCGAGATAGTCGGTGTTTGAGTCAAGAGTCGCGTGCCCTATTATCATTGATGAATATTCAGCCATTGTTCCACCTCGTTAAAAGTTTTTTATATAGTCCCTTGTCATTAAATATAATCAGACCACCCTGAATAAATAGAATTTGAGATAATCTGTTTCGGGTACATTCCAGAGCACGGGATGGTCCGCGCCCTGCTGCCTCGCCTCAATCTGAACAAGCTGCACGCTCGCGTCCTTTGCCGCCTCGGCAAGCATTTTTTCAAAAAGCGCGCTCTCCATAAAATGAGAGCAGGAGCAGGTTGCGAGGTATCCGCCTCTGGGAAGCAGTTTCATCGCCTTGTAGTTTATTTCTTTATATCCTCTCGTTGCCGCAGATACGGTTTTGCGGCTTTTGGTAAACGCGGGAGGGTCGAGGATTATCATATCGTAAGGCTTTCCGCCTTTTTTATCAAGTTCTGTCAGCAGGTCGAAAACATCCGCGCAGACAAAATCAATCCTGTCTTCAAGGGAGTTTCTTCGGGCATTTTCTTTCGCTGTTTCAAGAGCGTCCGCGCTGATGTCAACGGCGCACACTCTTTCGGCCCCGCCCTTTGCGGCGTTCAGCGCGAACGAGCCCGTGTGGGTGAAACAGTCGAGCACCTTTTTGCCTTTCGCCAGTTTTGCAACCTGGGCGCGGTTGAATTTCTGATCGAGGAAAAAGCCCGTCTTCTGTCCGTTTTCAAAATCAACTGTATATATTATTCCGTTTTCGGTGATGTCCGCGGTTATCTTTTGCGGGTGAGGCAGACCTTCATACCAGCCCTTGCACTGAGGCAGCCCCTCTTTTTCACGCAGGATAACATCGTTTCTTTCGTAGATTCCCTCTATATGCTCGCCCTCTTCTTCGAGCACCTCGCATATGAGCGGATAGATTGTATCTTTCAGTTTTTCAATGCCGTATGAAAGTACCTGCGTCACGATTATGCCGCCGAATTTATCGGCGGTGAGCCCGGGTATGCCGTCGGACTCTCCGAATATAAGACGGCAGTTTTCGAGGTTTCCCTGCATAACGGTTTTGCGGTAATCAACGGCGTATTTTATTCTTCTTTTCCAGAAGAGAGGTGTAAACTGCTCGTTGGGGTTTGAGGAAAGCACTCTCACGCGAATCTTGCTCTCAAGGCTTACAAGCCCGGTGCCGAGATACGCCCCTTTGGGGGAGGAGACGTGAGCAAGGCAGCCGTTTGTCACCTCGCCGAAGACATCCGTCACCTCTTCGGAATATACCCACGGGTGCCCGGAACGCAGAGACGCCTCCGCTTTTTTATTCACTTTGAAAATCGGAAAACCTTTTCTGTCCATAAACACCTGAAAAAAACACAATGCCGGATGCATACACATCCGGCACCGTGTTTTGGGGAAAGAGAAAATAAAAATGAAAAAAGAAGATGTCTAGATAATCGGACAAATTTGTCCTTGTGTGGTAATATTACCCCATTTACTCGGGATTTTTGTGTCTTTTTCTTAAACAGATTGTTAATAAACTATTAACAAGTCCTCTTTTTTCAATTTTTGCCGGATATTCTGTATATTTATATGGTTTTTTGTATTTTTATTCTGTTTTTATGCTTCAAGAAATGCCTTGAAACCCTTGTACGCCATATAGACATCCGCCTTTGCAACCACTTCAAACGGCGCGTGCATCGAAAGAACGGGAACGCCCACATCAACTACCTGAGCGCCGAGTTTTGCGATATACTTCGCAACCGTTCCTCCGCCGCCCTCGTCAACCTTGCCGAGTTCGCCCGTCTGCCACACGACTTTCGCTTTGTCAAACGCATCGCGTACGGAGAAGACGAATTCCGCGTTCGCGTCGTTTGTGCTGCCCTTGCCGCCTGAGCCTGTATATTTGGTGAGCACTATGCCTTTGTTGAGGTAGGCGGCGTTTTTCTTATCGTGTACGCTTCCGAAAGTCGGATCGTAGCCTGCGTTTACATCGGCGGAAAGGCAGGTGCTGTTTCTGATTACATCCCTGTATTCCGCTTTGCCGATTGCGGCTATGTCGGCTATAAAGTGCTCAAGGTAGGCGCTCTGAAGACCCGTGTTGCCGTCGGAGCCGATTTCCTCTTTGTCGGTGAGCACGGTGACGGTGGTGTATTCGGGCTTTTTAACGGCGAATGCCGCCATAACGCTCGGATAGGCGCACACTCTGTCATCGTGGCCGTAGGAGCCGATGAGGCTTCTGTCAAAGCCTATGTCAACCGCGGGATAAGCGGGCACGGCTTCAAGCTCGGCGGAGAGGAAGTCCTCTTCGATGATGCCGTATTTTTCGTTGAGAATTTTTAAGACATTGAGTTTCACGGCGCAGTCGCTCTTCTCTTTGCCGAAGGGTCTTGAGCCGATGAGTATGTTGAGTTCTTCACCCTTTATGACCTTTGTCATAGGTCTGTCCGCCTGCTGTTTGTCAAGGTGGGGAAGAAGGTCGGTCACGACGAATACGGGGTCGCCCGGCTCATCGCCTATGCGCACGCAGACCTTTTCGCCGTTTTTCTTCATCACGATGCCGTGAAGGGCAAGCGGTATAGTGGGCCACTGATATTTTTTGATGCCGCCGTAGTAATGGGTTTTGAAGAGGGCAAGTTCATCCTCCTCATAGAGCGGATTGGGTTTAAGGTCAAGACGGGGGCTGTCGATATGAGCGGCGAGAATTCTCACGCCGTTTGCGGCGCTCTTTTTGCCGAAGGTACACAGAATGACCGCCTTGCCGTGAATTACGGAATAAACTCTGTCACCCGCTTTGTATTTGGCGTGCGGGTCGAATTCCTTATAGCCCTGCTTCTTCGCGAGGTCCTCGGTGTAAGCCGCCGCCTCTCTCTCGGTCCTGCAGGCGTTTAAAAATTTGACATAGTCAACACAGAATTTATCCGCCCCGGCAATTTCTTTTTCGTCGCACACATAGTTTGCGTGCTCGGGCTTGTAAAAAAGTTTTTCTTTGAGAATTTCGGCTTCTGTTTTCTTGCTCATTTCAATTCCTCCGTTATAAACTTCCCTGCCGCCTGCGCGGCTGTAACAGGGTCTGTATTTTCTATAATTACATCAGAAAGCGCGGCGTATTCGGAAATACTCTTCTGCGCGGCAACCCGCACCCTCGCTTCCTGCTCCGTTATGCCGTCCCTTAAAGAGATTCTTTTTATTCTCTCCTCTTCGGGAGCGGTTACGCAGATTATTTTGTCACACACGGCGGTCAGCGGACTTTCGAAAAGCACGGGGGCGTCTATCACCGAGGCCTTTGCTCCCCTGCCCTCACCCAAGTGTATTTCTTCAATGGTGAGTTTCGTGATTTCGGGGTGGGTGATTTTATTGAGAAGCAGGGTGTTTTCGGGTGACGAAAACGCGCGCCTTGCAAGTTTCCTTCGGTTAAGAGTGCCGCTCTCAAACAAATCCGCGCCGAAACTTTCGCTAATATCTTTTATGACCTGCGGGTTTTCGACCGCCTTTCTCGCGAGCAGGTCCGTATCTATCACATTACAGCCGTGAGACGAAAAGACTTCGCCGATTGTCGTTTTGCCCGATCCCGTTGGACCTGTCAGCCCGTAAACGGGGCGGGTAAAATCGAGGTCAATCACATTGAATGCGGCGGAGCGCAAAAGGCGGTTGTAAACCGCGAGCCCCACTCCCTGCATATCGGGGAAACGGACAAAGGCGTTTTCACAGCCCGTTTCGTCAACTCTGCGCAAGGCATCGAAAATATGCTCCGCCTGCGAGCCGGCATCGCCCTTTATTCCGTATTCGAGCGAATGCTCAAAATACTTTCCTTCGCCTTCAAAGCAAACCGCGCAGGTGGCGGTTTTCTGCGCGAGGAGAAACTTTTCGTATTTTTCAAAACTGCCCTTAATCAGGGTAACCTTTGCTTTGGGCGCGTAATGCTTGTATTTCATGCCGGGTGACTGTGCCTTTTCGCCTTCGGCAAGTTTTTCAAACACCGCGTGTGATATTTCAATCTTTCCGAGCACCTCTTCAAGCTGCGCGGGTGAAATTCCGCCGGGTCTCAGGAGCACCGGAGGGTCGCTGACAAGCGATATAACCGTTGACTCAACGCCCACCGAGCAGTCGCCGCCGTCTATCACCGCGTCAATCCTGCCGTCAAGGTCCTCTTTTACGTGGGATGCCTTAGTCGGACTCGGTCTGCCCGAGGCGTTTGCGCTCGGGGCGGCGAGCGGAAGTCCGCTTTTTCTTATTATCTCCCTTGCCGCAGGATGAGACGGCATACGGATTGCCACCGTGTCAAGCCCCGCCGTCACCTCGTCGGGCACGAGATCCGATTTTTTCATTATGAGCGTAAGCGGACCGGGCCAGAATTTCTCCGCGAGCGGATAGAGCGCGGGGGACATCTTAGATACAAGCGGCGGTATCTCCTCAAGCGAGGAAACGTGGACAATCAGGGGATTATCCTGCGGTCTGCCCTTTGCCTCAAATATTTTCTTTACCGCGCCGGGGTCAAGCGCGTTTGCGGCGAGCCCGTAGACCGTTTCGGTAGGGATGGCGACAATGCCGCCCGACTGCAGAATCTCAGCCGCTTTTTCAGCCGCGCCCGGCTCGTTTGAATTGATGTAAAGTGTGTTCATCTTAACTTTCCGCCGCCTTCAGTTTTTCAGCCGTGTCGGCAGTTATGAGGGCATCTATGATTTCGTCAAGATCCCCGTTTACTATCGAATCTATCTTGTAGAGCGTGAGATTTATGCGGTGGTCGCTGACTCTCCCCTGCGGGAAGTTGTAGGTGCGTATTCTTTCGCTCCTGTCGCCTGTGCCGACCTGCGCTTTTCTCTCGCCCGCTATTGCGCTCTGCTGTTTGCTGCGCTCCGCCTCAAGTATTTTTGAGCGAAGCACCTTCATTGCCTTGTCTTTATTCTTATACTGGCTTCTTTCGTCCTGGCACTCAACAACCGTGCCTGTGGGGATGTGCGTAATCCTTATCGCGCTTTCCGTTTTGTTGATATGCTGGCCTCCCGCTCCGCTTGAGCGGAAAGTGTCTATCTGCAGGTCCGCGGGGTTTATGTCAACATCAACATCCTCCGCCTCGGGCAGCACAGCGACTGTGGCGGTGGAGGTCTGAATTCTGCCCTGATTCTCCGTCTCGGGCACTCTCTGCACGCGGTGAACGCCGCTTTCGAATTTGAGGCGTGAATACGCGCCTTCGCCCTCTATCATAAAACTGATTTCCTTGAAGCCGCCGAGTTCGGTGGGGTTTGAGGATATGATTTCTGTTTTCCAGCCCTTCGTTTCGGCATACATTGAATACATTCTGTAAAGCACGCCCGCGAAAAGGGAGGCTTCCTCTCCTCCCGCTCCGCCTCTGATTTCAACGATGATGTTCTTATCGTCGTTTTCGTCTTTCGGCAGAAGGAGCACTTTCAGTTCTTCGAGGCAGGTTTCCATTGAGGCGGCGCTGTCTCTGAATTCCTCCTGCACCATCTCTCTGAAATCAGGCTCAAGTCCGCCTGCGTCGAGCAGAGCCCTCGCCTCCGCCTGCGCCTCTTCGGCTTTTTTATACTCCCTGTATTTTTCAACAACGGGCGTGAGGGCTTTGAGTTCTTTCATTATGCTTTTGTATTCCTCTATGTCGGAGGAAATATCGCTCTCGCAAAGGCGGGCATTGAGGCTTTCAAACCTCTTTTCCACCTCTTTCAGTTTGTCAAGCATCTTCTTCACGCATTACTTTCTTGATATTCTTCTCTATCTTGATTCGCTCCTGCATTATCTCTCTGCCGCAGCCGAGACATCTGATGCGGAAATCCGCGCCTATGCGAAGCACGGTGAATCTGTTGCATCCGCAGGGGTGATTCTTTTTCATTATGAGTTCATCGCCTACGCGTACATCCATAAGCAGCCTCTCATTCGCTGTAAAAATGCTGCACCCAGCAGAGATTTCTGCCCGGGTCGCAGTCCGCCGCAACTCCTATGCCTATGCTCTTGAATGCGGGGTTGATGATGTTTTCATAGTGTGTTTCGGAGTTTCTCCACGCGTTGCAGACGGCAGACGGGGTTGCGTAGCCCCAGCCGATATTTTCGCCCGCGGTACCGGAGGTAAATCCGTTTTCTCTGAATATGGTTGTGTAGTACTTGTTGCCCGGCCTCATATGGCTGTGCTTGCCGCTCCAGGCAACCTCCTCCGCTCTCACGCAGGCCTGCTCGGTGAGTCTGCTGCTCAGGGTGAGAGGCGAAAGACCTTTTTCGGCTCTCATCTTGTTTGTCAGGCGGAGCACCTCGTTTATGTAATCGGAATAAGTGTTTCTGTTATCCTGCGCTGCAGGCAGAAGGTCGCTGTAACTTGCGGAATATCTGAGCCTGTTGTATGTGATATCCTCGTTTTGATAGCCTATCAGCGTAACGCTGCCGTCGGCGTTTACGGCGTAGAGTTCATCTCTCGTGCCCGTGCGCGAAACGCCGTATTTGAGGCTTTCGTTTACGCTCTTGCTCTGTACCTTTGTTTCGCCCTCGTACTTAATGGTGGTCGGCTTTGTGGTGGTGGGCTTTGCTGTCGTTGTCACTCTTGTAGTGGCTGTGACGGTGGTTGACGGTTTAGCCGAAGTTGTTTTAACCGGCAGAGTTGCGGTTGTAACAAGAGGCGCGGAGGTTGTGAAAGGAGACTGTGTGAGCGAAGGCTCAGTCTCCGTTTCCGATGTGACCTCTTCGCTTTCCGAAGTGATTTCTTCTGTTTCGGAAATCTCCGCTGTTTCTTCGGTATCCGTCTGCGCCGTTGTGCCCGTGTCCGCTTTTTCTATGCTTCCGAATGGGAGCGAGCACGCCGCGGCGCAAAGGATGAGCGCAATGAGCACGGGTATGATTATTATTTTATTTGACATTGTTATTCCTCGCTGTCGGAGCCGTTTGCGGCTCCGGTTGTATTCACCATTTTTTTACGGGGCATCTGTTTTTTGCGAATGCCGCCCTGAATTCGGGGTAACAGCCGCATTTGAGGCAGGTGCCGTCCGAAAGGTCGGGACACTCTCTGCACTTTTCAAGCCTTTCGGCGTAGATTTCTTCACCTGCCCTCTCCTTTTCGGAAAGGCGGCTTATGCGCATTTTTATGTCCTCATATATTTCGTCTTTGCCCGTCTGCCGCAAAAGACAGCGGCAGGGCCTTATGTTTTCACTCATTTTTCAATTACGAATTTAACCACGCTGCAGGGCGGCACGGTTGCCGTGAAGCCGTCGGGCGTGAGTTCAAAATCCGTAAACTCGGCTGTTTTGACATTTTCTTTATTGTCAAAACTGTTGTAGGCATCAACCGCTCCCGTAAGGATTTCGGCGCGCACGCCTTTTACAAGCGAATCGGCAATCTGGCATTTAATCTGCTTTGATTCCCCTGCGCTTATATTTGCTACCGTTGAGTAAATCACGCCGTTTTCGTCCTCGGACGCGCTCTCGATGAGAGTGGGCAGGCTGTTTTCGCCCTCGCCCGATTTATCTGTTGTGAGGTGTGAGCCGAGCAGGGTGTTGCCCTGATGGTCCTTGAACATCTTGAAAACATAATAAGTGGGGGTGAGCAGCATATCCGCCCCGTCGGTAAGGGCGACAGACTGAAGCACGTTTACCGTCTGCGCGATGTTGCACATCTTTATTCTGTCGCTGTGTTTGTTGAAAATGTTGAGGCTCAGCGCGGCAACCATGGCGTCTCTCATCGTATTCTGCTGATAGAGGAAACCCGGGTTGGTGCCGGGCTCAACATCGTGCCAGGTGCCCCACTCGTCGATAATCAGGTCAACCTTCTTTTCGGGATCATATCTGTTCATTATCTCAAGGTGGCGGCGGATTATCTCTTCTATCTTGTATGCCTTGCGAAGGCACATATAGTATTCATTCTCATCAAACTCGGTTGCCGAGCCCTTCTGCCCCCAGTTGTGGGTGATGGTGTAGTAATGAAGCGCAAGACCGTTCATCATCCGGTGGGCGTTTTTCATAAGCTCTTCGGTCCAATGGTAGTCTTCCGCGTTGGGACCGCAGGCAACCTTGTAAATCGGATTGTTCCAATCGTACACGCGAACGTAGGTTGCATATTTTTTATATGTGTTGGAGTAATAGTACGGGTCCATATTTCCGCCGCAGCCCCAGTTTTCGTTGCCTACGGCAAAATACTTGACTCTCCACGGCTCCTGCCTGCCGTTTTCGCGGCGGAGCCTGCTCATCGGGCTGTCGCCTCCGAAGGTCATATATTCAACCCATTCGCTCATTTCCTGCACCGTGCCGCTGCCGAGGTTGCCCGTGATGTAGGCATCACAGCCTATCTGGTCGCACAGTTCAAAAAACTCGTGTGTGCCGAAGGAATTATCTTCAACCACTCCGCCCCAGTGGGTGTTTATCATCTTTTTTCTGTTTTCTTTGGGGCCGATGCCGTCGCGCCAGTGATATTCGTCCGCGAAGCAGCCGCCCGGCCAGCGAAGTACGGGCAAACCCATTTCCTTAAGTGCGTTTACCACGTCTTTTCTCATACCGTTTACATTGGGAATATCGGAATTCTCTCCCGCGTAAAGCCCTTCATAGATGCACCTGCCCAGGTGCTCGGAAAAGTTGCCGTAAATATCCTTGCAGATTTCAGATTTCTTTTCGTTGGGGTTGATGAGATATTTTTCCATAGTTTCCTCCGTCTCCGGTCAGGTTGTTCAAAAATGACCCGATTTTACAATCGTTGTATTATAACATATAATTACGCGTAAATAAATATATTTTTCTAAAAATTTACAAAATATTCCGTTTTATTTTCCGTCAGCCACCATATATTGGGTAAATCAAAGGATATTTGACACGTGGGTGACGTTGTGATATAGTTGCTTCATATAATAATGATAATCGCAGGTGTATTGTTATGATACCTCTTTTTGCAATATCCATTTCACTCGCGGCGGGGCTTTTCGCCTCCCGCCTTTCAAAACTTCTCGGTCTGCCCTCTGTAACGGCTTATCTCGTGGCAGGCATACTCATCGGCCCGTTTTTCCTCGGCAGGCTCGGAATACAGGGGCTCGGCTTTGTTTCAACCGAAGATGTCAAATCATATTCGCTTATCTGCGATGTGGCGCTCGGCTTCATCGCCTTCGCAATCGGCAACGAATTCCGCCTCTCTCAACTCAAGGAAATAGGCGGCAAGGCGACTTTCATAGGAATATGGCAGGCGGTAATAGCCACAGCCTGTGTTGACGCGGCGCTTATCGGACTTCACTTTGTGCTCGGCGACAGACTGCCCGTATCAATGGCAATCACGCTCGGCGCAATCGCCGCCGCAACAGCCCCCGCGGCAACGCTTATGGTTGTGCGTCAGTATAAAGCGAAGGGCTCGCTCACGGATTTGCTGCTGCCGATAGTCGCGATAGACGACGCGGTCGGTCTTATCATATTCTCCGTGTCATTCGGCGCGGCGGAATCAATGGAAAGCGGCGAATTCAATGTGCTCGGCATAGTGGCGGAGCCTCTGCTCGAAATAGTACTTTCGCTTGCGCTCGGCTGTATTATGGGCGTGCTGTTTACTTTTGCGGAGCGTATGTTTTCGTCAAACTCAAAGAGACTTTCGCTCTCGGTTATGATAGTTTTTCTTTCGGTTGCCGTTTCAAAACTCGAGTTTCATATCGGCTCTCTGACAATAGGTTTTTCAACCCTTCTCACCCTTATGATGCTCGGCACGATGTTTTGCAACCTCTGTGATTTTTCACCCGAAATGATGGAGAAAACAGACCGCTGGACTCAGCCTCTGCTCGTGCTTTTCTTTGTGCTCAGCGGCGCGGAACTCGAGCTTGACGTTATAAAAATTCCCGCGGTTGTCGGCATAGGTATCGCCTATATTATCGCGCGCTCGGCAGGCAAATACCTCGGCGCTCTTTCCGGCGCGGCAATCACAAAATGCGAGCCGAAAATCAAAAAGGATCTCGGCATAACCCTGCTTCCTCAGGCGGGCGTCGCTCTCGGTATGGCAAGTATCGTGACGGAACTTGAAGGCATAGGCACTATCGTGAGAAATATCATTCTTTTCTCCGTGCTCATATACGAACTTGTCGGCCCCGCGCTCACGAAGAGAGCGCTCATCGACGCCGGCGACATAACCACGAAACCGAAAGAGAAAGACAGAAGCAACAGAGAAGCGCCTGCAAAAATCTGATTACACAAACAAAAGCGGCACACGGAAGAATCTTCCGTGTGCCGTAATTTTATTTGAAATTTTACACGTTTATCTCCGCGTCGGCTTTGCCTGCCGAGCCGATAACGTCTTTGAGTTCGTTGAGGTATGCGGTAACCTGCTCGGGGCAGCGGCCGATATAAAGCTTCGGCTCAAGCACCGCTTCCATCTCCGCTCTGTCAAGCCCGAATTCTGGTCTTGCGGCAAGCAGTTCAAGCAGATTGCAGCTTTCGCCCGCCTTCATTCTTGCGGTTGCCTCCATTGAGCAGGTCCTTATAACCTCGTGAAGCTGCTGTCTGTCTCCGCCCCTCTTTACGCCTTCCATAAGGATGTTTTCGGTTGCTATAAAGGGCAGATACTCTCTCACCGTGCGGTCAACGATTTTTTCGTTGACAACAAATCCGTTTGTCACATTCTGCGCAAGGCGGAGCACCGCGTCTGCGCAAAGACAGCCCTCGGGGATTGATATCCTGCGGTTTGCGGAGTCGTCAAGTGTTCTTTCAAGCCACTGCGTGCCTGCAGTCATCGGGGCATTGAGCGCGTCCGCCATAAGGTAGCGGGAGAGAGAGCAGATTCTTTCGCTCCTCATCGGGTTGCGCTTGTAGGCCATGGCGGATGAGCCTATCTGATTCTTTTCAAACGGCTCTTCAACCTGCCTGTCGTGCTGAAGAAGTCTTATGTCGTTTGCCATTCTGTAACTGCTCTGCGCGATTGAGGAGAGCACGTTGAGTATTCTGGAGTCGAATTTGCGCGGGTAGGTCTGACCGCTGACGGAGAAGCATCTGTCAAAGCCGAAATCCTTGCAGATGAGCGCGTTCATTTCGTCAATCTTCGCAGTGTCGCCGCCGAAAAGTTCCACAAAACTCGCTTCGGTGCCGGTAGTGCCGCGGCATCCGAGAAGTTTCATTGAGCCGATTACGAAATCAAGTTCTTCAAGGTCGGAGGCGAAATCCTGCAGCCAGAGGCAGGCTCTTTTGCCTACGGTCACAAGCTGCGCAGGCTGATAATGAGTGTAGCCGAGAGTCGGCATATCCTTATATTTATCGGCAAATTCGGCGAGGTTTGCCATCACGCCGATAAGTTCGTTTCTGAGGTATTGCAGTGCATCGCGGTAGATAATCATATCCGCGTTGTCCGTCACATAGCAGCTCGTGGCGCCAAGGTGGATTATGCCCGCCGCCGAGGGGGCAACCTTGCCGTAAGTGTAAACGTGAGCCATAACATCGTGGCGCACTTCCTTTTCCCTTGCCGCCGCAACATCAAAATCTATGTTGTCAATGTTATCCTCAAGTTCTTTCACCTGCTCCGCCGTAACGGGCAGACCGAGTTTCATCTCCGCCTTCGCGAGTGAAACCCAGAGTTTTCTCCAGGTGGTTATCCTCGTTCTGTGAGAAAAGAGGGTAAGCATATAGTCCGATGCGTATCTTGAGCCGAGTGGGGATTCGTATTTGTCGTACATAACTGCTCCTTATCTGATAATGATGCTGTCGCGCTCGGGGCCGACGGAAACATACTTTATGTAACAGCCGATTTCTTTCTCAATGTAAAGCACATAATCCTGCGCCGCCTTGGGCAGATCCTCCCATCTGCGGCAGGATGAAACATCCGTCTTCCAGCCGTCCATATATTCTATGACGGGCTCCGCGTCGGGAAGGGCGCAGGGGAAGGGGAATTTATCGGTGTATTCGCCGTAAAGTTTATACCTTGTGCATACGGGAATCTTATCAAGGTAAGAGAGAACATCAAGTTTGGTGAGGGCTATCTCCGTTGCGCCCTGCACTTCAACGCCGTAGCGGGTTGCAACTATGTCGATGGGACCTACCCTTCTGGGTCTGCCCGTCTTTGCGCCGTATTCAAAGCCGGCTTCACGGAGTTTCTCCGCCTCTTCGCCGAACATTTCACAGGTGAACGGACCTTCGCCCACGCATGTGGAATAAGCCTTTACAACGCCGATTATATCTTCGATGTGAGCGTTTGTAAGTCCGCTGCCCACGGGAGCGTAAGCGGCAACGGGGTTTGACGAGGTGGTGTAAGGCACTATGCCGAAATCAAGGTCTCTGAGTGAGCCGAGCTGCGCCTCAAACAGAATTCTCTTGCCCTGTTTGTTTGCCTGACGCAGGTAATCCGCCGTGTCGCAGATATAGGGCTTGATTTTTTCGCCGTACTCAGCCGCCCACGCAAGCAGGTCATCCATTGTGACCGCCTTCGCGCCGTAAACGCGGGTGAGGGTGAGGTTTTTCCATTCAAGCAGGTCCGCAAAATGCTCTTTGAGTTTTTCGGGGTAGAAAAGTTCGCCCGCGAGCACGGTCTTCTTCTGATATTTATCGGAATAAAACGGCGCTATACCCTGCTTTGTGGAGCCGTACTGCTTGTCGGCAAGTCTCGCTTCCTCAAGGCCGTCAAGTTCTCTGTGCCAGGGCAGAACGAGTGAAGCGCGGTCGCTGATTTTGAGATTTTCGGGTGTGAGTTCAACTCCCTGGTCCACAACCTCCTGCATTTCTTTGCTGAGGTTTTCGGCGTCAAGAGCGACACCGTTACCCAGGATATTTACCACTCCGCTGCGGAATATGCCCGAGGGGAGCAGATGAAGAGCGAATTTGCCCTTTTCATTTATTACGGTGTGTCCGGCGTTTCCTCCGCCCTGATATCTGACAACGATGTCATACTGTTCGGTAAGCAGGTCCACCATACGGCCCTTGCCTTCGTCGCCCCAGTTTATGCCTACTATTGCAGCGGTTGCCATTTTATTCTCTCCTTATATGTGAATTTTTGATTGCGTTTTTGCGGGCTTAAACACCCAAAGATTATTATATAACACACAGTGCATAATGTAAAGAAAAAAACACGGCGCGTCAGGATTTATTCCTGTTTTTCAGTTTTTTAATCCTGTCGCCCGCAATCACGGCGAGCGCGAGTTTGACCGCGTCCGGTATGATGAAGGGAAACACGCACAGCGAAAGAATGTGAATTATCCCCTTCTGCCCCGAAACGGCGGCAAACCATAGTGTGCCGAAAGCGTAGCAGACAAAGAGCCCCGCGGCAAGAGCGCAGACTTCCGCCGCTTTTCCTTTTGTAAGTTTCTGCGCGGCGAGGTAGACAAGGCACAGCGGAATAAAGCCGAGAATATATCCGCCCGTCGGTCCCGCAATTACGGAAACGCCGCCGCGAAAGCCCGAAAAAACAGGCAGACCCGCCGCCCCTGCCGCTATATAGATGATAACCGAAACGGTGCCCTTTGCCGCGCCGAGAATACGAAGCGCGAGAAAGATGCCGAAAGTCTGCAGAGTGAAAGGCACGGCAGACGGCACGGTTACAAACGCGCAAACGGCAATCACCGCGCTCATAAGCGCCGTTTCGGTGATGCTTAAAATCTTTTTGTTCATTGTTTTCTTTCCTTTCGCGCTCCATTATATCACACTTTGCCGCCCGCGAAAAGTCTGTTTTGCTCTGCATCTTGAATAAATCGCTGTCTTCTGCTAATATAATCACGGAGGTGCTGTTATGTTAAAATTCTCAATTTCCCCCTCGCTCATGTGCGCGGATATTTTCTCTCTCAGAGAGATAATAAGAAGTTTTGAAAAATGCGGCATCGCATATCTGCATATTGATGTTATGGACGGCGAGTTTGTGCCGAATTTCTGCCTGGGCACCGATTACTGCAGGCGTATGAAGGCGGAAACTTCCATCCCTCTCGACATCCACCTTATGGTGACAAAACCGCTTAAAAAACTCAGCGCTTTCCCCTTCGGAGAAGGCGACATCGTTTCGGTGCATTATGAGAGCGACAGCCCCGGAAACACCGTCCTCGCGCTTAAAGAAATCGCGGCGAAAGGCGGCAGACCGTTTCTCGCGATAAACCCCGACGCCCCGGTTGAAACCGTGAAGGATTTTATTCCGTATATAAGCGGAGTGCTTCTTATGACGGTGTATCCCGGCTTCGCGGGGCAGAAGATGGTGGAAGGCTCGCTCGAAAGAATCACCGCCCTGAGGAAACTGCTTGACGAAAGCGGTCACCCCGAAATGAATATTGAAGTAGACGGCAATGTCAATTACGAAAAAGCCCCGCTTATGAGAAAGGCGGGCGCGGACATCTTTGTTGTGGGCACATCGAGCATTCTCGGGCCCGGCGACATAAGCGAAAACACATATAAAATGATTTCCCTGCTTGAGGAGGCGGACAGATGAAAATCCTCGTTTTCGGCTCGTTCAATATAGATAAAGTTTATTCAATGCCGCACCTGCCCGAAAGGGGCGAAACCCTTTACTGCGAAGGCTTTGAAATCCACGTGGGCGGCAAGGGGCTCAACCAGGCGCTAGCTTTTTCAAAGGCGGGCGAGCAGGTATTCGTCGGCGGCAAAGTCGGTAAGGACGGCGACTATCTTACCGGTTATCTCAAGGCAAACGGAATAGACATTTCCGACATAGATTCGTCGGGCGAACACACCGGTCACACGATAATCGAAACCGACCCCGACGGGCAGAATCAGATGATACTTTTCGGCGGGGCAAACCGCGAAATCACGGAAGACTACTGTGATTATCTGCTCTCAAAACACGGCGACGCCGACCTTGTGCTTATGCAGTATGAAACCTCGTGCGTTGAGTATATGCTCGCGAAGGCTCACTCGCTCGGCATAAAGACCGCGCTCAACCCCTCGCCCTACGTGAAAGCAATCAACGATATTGATTTTTCATCGGCGGACATACTGATACTGAACGAATATGAAGCGCAGTCAATTACGGGAAAGAAAGACGCGCGCGAGTGCGCCGAAGCCCTGTATGCCTTGGGCAGCCGCGAAATAATCCTCACACTCGGCGCGGACGGATCGGTGTATTATGACGGCGAAAGATATGTCACCTGCCCCGCTTTTAAGGTAAACGCCGTTGACACAACCGGCGCGGGGGACACCTTCACGGGTTACTGCCTGTCACACCTTCTCGGCGGAGCACAGCCTTATGACGCGCTTATCACGGGCTCTGCCGCCTCCGCCATAGAGGTGACAAAACCCGGCGCGGCGGAAACGATACCGTCAAAAGACGAAGTTGAACGGTTTCTGCTTGCAAACAAAACAATGTAAGATTTATGAGCCGTATCCGCGAGGATGCGGCTCAACTTGACATTTATCTTCTTTTTAAGTATAATAAGCAAATATTATGGTGTATTATATCCTAATTTCGGGAAAAAGATATATACCTGATTATCCGGCGAAAGGAGAAAAGCAATGTCAATCATCGAATCAAAAGTAAATCAGGAACAATATGATAAATTTGAAACAAGCCTGCACAACAGTTATTTCATAGACCCCAAACTTTTTTCAAAGTATGATATCAAAAAGGGTCTTCGCAACGCCGACGGCACGGGCGTTATGGCGGGCCTTACCAAGGTAAGTTCCGTTGAAGGCTATGTCATTTACGACGGTGAAAAACTGCCGCAGGAAGGTAATCTCTATTACAGGGGCATCAACCTCAACAGCCTTGTTGAAGCATGCATTGCGGAAAGCCGCTTCGGTTTTGAAGAAATAGCATATCTTCTTCTCTTTGGCAATCTGCCCGATAAAGAGGAACTTGCGAGATTTTCCGGCGTTCTTTCGGATTCGCGTGAACTTCCCGAAGATTTTACCGAAGATATGATAATGAAGGCTCCCTCGGCAAACGTTATGAACAAGATGGCGCGCTCCGTGCTTGCCCTCTATTCGTTTGACAAGGACCCCGACAATCTCGACGCGCCCAATGTGATGAGGCAGTGCATTCAGCTGATTGCCCAGCTGCCCGTGATTATGGCTTACGCCTATCAGGTAAAGCGCAGGACTTTTTATCACAAGAGTATGTATCTTCATCCCCTTGTACCCGGCCTTTCAACCGCCGAAACTATACTCCGCTCTATCAGAAGCACCAAAAAATATACGCCGGAAGAGGCAAGGCTTCTTGACCTTTGCCTTATGCTTCACGCGGATCACGGTGGCGGCAACAACTCCACCTTTGCCACCAGAGTAATCACATCAAGCGGAGCGGACACCTACGCTTCCATCGCTTCGGGAATCAGCGCCCTCAAAGGCCCCAAGCACGGCGGCGCAAACATCAAGGTTTCCGAAATGGTGTCAATGATGCTTGATACAATAGACGACCCCGACAACGACGCGGAAGTGAAGGACTTCCTCGCGGACGTCATCACAAAGAAAGCCGGCGACGGCTCGGGACTCATCTACGGTATGGGCCACGCGGTCTACACGAAATCCGACCCGAGAGCGGTTATCCTCAGCAGTAAGGCAGGGGAATTCTCCGAGGGCACCGAGTTTGAAAGAGAATACCGCGCCCTCGCCGCAATTGAGCGCCTCACCCCCGAAGTCTTTGCAACTATCAAGGGCTCCGACAAAGTGATGTGCGCAAATGTTGACCTGTATTCGGGCCTCGTTTACAAAATGCTCCGCATTCCCGAGGACCTCTATACTCCCGTATTTACCTGCGCGCGTATCGCGGGCTGGTCCGCTCACCGCATAGAAGAACTGCTCACGGGCGGCAGAATCATCAGACCCGCTTACAAAAATGTCGGCGAAAGCCGCAACTATGTTCCCATTTCGGAAAGATGAAAGAAGGTCTTTACCTATGAACATAAAATCTCTTAAACTTCTGCCTTCTATACTCGTTCTGGCGGTAAGCGCTCCCGTTGCCGTGCTTCTTCGCTGCACCCACTATTTCGGCCTGCTTGAGGTGCACACGGGCTTCTTTGCCGAAACGGGATTCAAGGTAATTCTGTTTTATGCCGTGCTTCTTGCGGCGGCGCTGTTTTTCTATATCAGCGTTTTCGTCAACAGAAAGATTTACGCGTTTGACTCCGCCGTTGCGAAGAGACCCGTCTCCGCAATCGCTTCAATCATATGCGGTATCGGCTGTTTCATTTCCGTTTACGGCGAATACACCGCGAAGGATGTTGACTCCTCCGCCTACACCGTATCATCGGCGCTGACTTCATCGTCCGTCGGCCCCGTGCTCACTTACGTAATCTGCGTTCTCGGCCTCATATCCGCCGTGTGGTTTCTGGTGCTCGGCATCACCCTGCTTACGGGCAGAAGCAACGGCTCGGCTTACAGACTGCTCGCCCTCGCGCCCGTGCTGTGGTGCATCGTGAGGCTTGTGCTCAGATTCACAAGAACTGTCAGTTACCTTAAAGTTTCCGACCTCTTCCTTGAAATGATGGCTCTCGCGGCATACTGCATATTCTTTATGGCTTATGCGCGCTGCTCCTCCGGCATCAATGCCGAAACCTCACCCAAACAGATTGTTTCCTTCGGCTTTATCGGCGCTCTGCTCGGCTTCGTCTGCTTTATTCCCAGAGCCGTTGCCGCTCTTTCGGGCCGCGCCGATTTCATATTCATTCTTTCAAGAGCGGACCTGAGCGATTTCACAATCGCCCTGTTTATGCTCGCATCAATCTTCACGCGTATGATACCCGCCGGCTCCGTAATCGCGCAGGACGGCACCCCGGCAAAATAATATAATCAACACTGAGGGAAAACCATGTTTCTTCAGAATATGCTTATTGCCGCAAGGCAGGTGGGAATTCTTTACATAATGGTGCTTATCGGCGTGATTGCCGACAAGACAGGTTTCTACACCGAAGGCGTTGCGAAAAAATGCACAGACCTTCTCTTTTACATCATCACTCCCGCCAAAATACTTGAAAGTTTCTTTACACTCGAATACAGCCGCAAAGCCCTCATCGGGCTGCTTGTTGCTATAGGCGCGGGCCTTGCGATGCACACCTTCGCCGCGCTCGTAACCCTGCCGTTTTTCAATAAAGAAACGCCCGAAAAAGCCGCAGTGTACAAGTACGCGGCAGTTTACGGCAACTGCGGATATATGGGTCTGCCCCTTGTGGATGCAGTGGTGGGCGCGAGCGGTGTTTTCTACTGCTCGGCGGTGATAATCTCTTTTCAGATTTTCACCTTCACACACGGCGTGTGGCTTATGACAAAAGACTCCGGTGACGCGGGCAAAAAGTTTGATTTCAAAAAAATCATACTCAATCCCGGCGTGCTCCCCGTCTTTGTAGGCCTGCCCGTTTTCATATCGGGGCTTCGCCTGCCCTCTCTGATTCTCTCTCCGATAGAATCGATAGCGGGTATGAACTCGCCCCTCGCGATGCTTATTTTCGGCACCTATGTGGCAAACACCGATTTCAGATCGATTTTCGGCCACGCAAAAATCGCGGGCGTGGCACTGGTTAAACTTATTCTGCTGCCGCTCGCTATGATAGGCGCGCTGAAACTGCTCGGTATAGGCGGCGAGCTCGGCGCGACACTTGTGGTCGTATCCGCAACGCCCCCCGCCAACAACACTATACTTTTCGCCTCAAAATATGAAAGAGACACTTCCCTCGCTTCGCAGACCGTTGCCGTGCTGAGCCTCATTTCAATTCTCACCCTGCCGGTAATGATTGCCCTGGGAAGCGCGGTGCTGAATTAGTATGAACGAAATACTTTCAAAGGTTTCTCCTCTGTGGGGAATCTGCCCGTTTGATTTTATAGGCATGGACAATCTGATTGATTGCCGGGCAAAAAGCCGTATGCCGGAAAACCCGAAGTCGATTATCGTTTTCGCCTTCCCCTATCTTCACCCCGAAGAGGACTATGAGGGACTCAATGTTTCAAAATACGCCGCCGTGCAGGATTATCACACGGTGTCCTCCGCGAGGCTTGACGAAGCCTGCCGAGCGCTCTCGGAAAAATATCCCGGCGAGGAATTCGTATATTTCGCGGATAATTCCCCCCTGCCCGAAGTGAAGGCGGCTGTGGGCGCAGGCATAGGTGTAAGGGGCGCAAATGCACTGCTCATCACAGAAAAATACGGTTCTTTCGTCTTTCTCGGCGAAATAATCACATCGCTCGAAATCGAAGCAAATCTGCCGCACGTGTCGGAGTGCATAAAATGCGGCAGGTGCGAAAAGGCCTGCCCGCAGGGCGCGATAAAAGACGGAATAATCACCAGAGAAAAATGCCTTTCATATATCACCCAGAAAAAAGGTGAACTCACCCCCGAAGAGCAGGAACTTATCAGAAAATCAGGCTGCGCCTGGGGCTGCGATATCTGCCAGAATGTCTGCCCGCTCAACAAAAAGGCGCAGACAACGGAAATGGAAGATTTCATCTCCGGCTTCAAGGCAAATGTGAGCCCCGAAGACCCGGTCGAAGGCAGAGCCTTCGCCTGGCGCGGCGAAAAAACCATCAGAAGAAATCTTGGAATTCTCGAAAACGACAGTGAACAGGACTGAAAAGCCATGATTGTAAAAGGATTTGACCTCACCAGCGCAACCGAAAATCTTATAGTTGAATCCATCAAGGCAAATCACTTCCCTCACGCGGTGCTTATTGAAGGCTCCGGTGCCGCGCAGAGAGCCGCCCTCGCGGACAAAATCGCTCTCGCGCTTATCTGCGGCAACAAGGAGACCGTGCCCTGCGGCGAGTGTTCGGACTGCATCAAAGCGAGCCACCGCTCCCATCCCGATATAATCTACCGCGAGCCTGATTCGGGCACGTCCGCTCCGCTGTATAAAGTGGAATCAATCAGAAAAATCGTTGAAGACTGCTATGTGCTTCCCAACGAAGCAGATGTGAAAATATACATAATCGCCGATGCGGACAAAATGAATATCTCCGCGCAAAACGCTTTTCTCAAAACGCTCGAAGAGCCTTCCGCGCACTCGATGTATATACTGCTGTGCAGTGCCAAAGAGGCTTTTCTGCCCACGATTCTCTCAAGAGTCACCCTCTTCAACATAGGCGAGGAGGAGCGCGAGGAGGCAAGCGAAGAGGCGAAAAACGCGGCGGACGCCGTTGCCCTTGCACTTACACAGGCGAATGAATACGAAATTTTGAAAGCGGCGGGCGTGTTTGACAAAAACCAGAAACTGCTTACGGAAACCCTGCCTCTGCTCGAAGAAATCTTCGCTCAGGCACTCAGAATAAAACTTGACGCGGCCGTTGACGAGCCCACCGGCACTCCGGTGACGCTTGCCCGCACTCTTTCGTCGGCGGCACTTCTGCGCCTCATTGACAGCGCGGAAAAAATCGCGGCGGGCATCAAACAAAACGCAAATCTCAATCTTACGATTGTCAGGCTGTGCACCTGCTTCAGGTCCGCCGTCAAAGAACAGGAGTAAATTATGGCAGAAATAGTCGGAATCCGTTTCAAGGATGTAGGCAAAATTTATTATTTCGACCCCGACGGTCAGAAATTCGAAAAAGGCAGCCACGCGATAGTTGAAACCGTGCGCGGCGTTGAATGCGGCGAAGTTGCCATCGCCAACAGAGAGGCCGACGAAAACGAAATCGTGAAGCCGCTCAAAAAAATAATCCGCCCCGCCTCCCCTCAGGATATCAAAACCTATGAGGAAAACAGAGCGAAGGAAATCAAGGCCGCCGAAATATGCAGAGAGCGTATAGAGGCGCATAAACTTGAAATGAACCTCGTTGATGTGGAATACACTTTTGACGGGGGCAAGATTCTCTTTTATTTCACCGCTGACGGCAGAGTTGACTTCCGTGAACTTGTTAAAGACCTTGCCGGTATTTTCAGAACGAGAATCGAACTGCGCCAGATAGGCGTGCGCGACAAGGCGAAAATGGTGGGCGGCATAGGCATATGCGGCAGACCTTTCTGCTGTAAAACCTTCCTGGGCGATTTTCAGCCCGTTACCATCAAGATGGCAAAGGAGCAGGGGCTCTCGCTCAACCCCGGCAAAATCAGCGGCTGCTGCGGCAGACTTATGTGCTGCCTCAAATACGAGCAGAACGCATATGATTACCTGCTCAAAATCACGCCCAAGCCCGGCGCGATAGTCGATACCCCCGAAGGCAGAGGCAAAGTGACGGAGTGCAGCCTTATCACCGGCAAACTCAAGGTACAGATGGACGACAGCCCCAACGGCATACCCAGAACTTTCGGGCGTGACGATGTGAAACTCATAAAGGACGGCAGAATAAGCGTTGACAAAGAAGAACTTGCCGGACTTGAGGATATAGAATAATAAATTGAGCCGCCGAAGGGCGGCTCTTTTTGTTTATTACATGTTGCCGAGCGCGGCGGCTCTTTCCTTGATTTCGCGTATCTCTTCAAGCAGATTGTAGATGCCGTCCTCCGAAAGCACTCCCCTTTTCATGCCGGGCGGGAAAAGTCCTTCCTCATCCGCGGCAAAGTCCTTCTTCCACTCGCTTCCGGTATAGTAGGCGTCAAGCTTCTGCGCGCCGGGAAGCTGTTTCTCAAATTCATCAAGAGAAGCCGACAGCTGTTTTGCCGCGGCGGAAACTTCGTCAAAGATTTTTTCATAACGCTCAACTCTGTTTATCTGCGTTCTGGTCACTTTCATATGTTTATCCCTTCCGGTGTTCAGATATTATAGGCGAAATCCGCCCAACGGATTATGTTGAAAAAAGACCTGCCTTCGCAAGTCTTTTTTCTGGCACCCCCTGGGGGAATCGAACCCTCAACTGACCCTTAGGAGGGGTCTGTTATATCCATTTAACTAAGGAGGCATATGTTTTAATTTTCAATCTTTCTGGGCTTATTCAATAAGGCGCAAAGCGACATCATTTATCAAAGGCAGGGCCTTTGATATATCTCCGTTTAACTATGGGGGCATCTGTATCTTGCACTATATTATCAAAACCTCGTTGTAAAGTCAAGATAAAAAATTCACGCGAACGGCGCAATCTTCGTATATTTCGTCAACAAAAACTTCTTGAATTATCACGTGCCATACTTTATAATATTATACGGTCAATATTAAGAATTTAACCCGAAAGGACGGACCCTCATGAGTTTACTTAACAAGAAAACCGTTGACGACATCAACGCAAAAGGCAAAAGAGTACTTGTCCGCTGCGACTTCAACGTTCCCATCAAAGACGGTGTCATTACCGACGAAAACAGAATCAACGGTGCGCTTCCTACCATCCGCAAACTGATTGATGACGGCGCAAAGGTTATTCTCTGCTCCCACCTCGGCAAGCCCAAAAACGGCCCCGAAGCAAAGTTTTCACTTGCTCCCGTAGCAGTCAGACTTTCCGAGAAACTCGGCAAAGAAGTTGTATTTGCAGCCGATGACACGGTTGTGGGCGAAAACGCAAGAGCCGCTGTTGCCGCCATGAAAGACGGCGATGTTGTTCTGCTTGAAAACACCCGCTTCCGCCCCGAAGAAACCAAAAACGGCGAAGAGTTTTCAAAAGATCTCGCCAGCATCTGCGATATCTATGTAAACGACGCTTTCGGCGCCGCTCACAGAGCGCACTGCTCCACCGTAGGTGTTGCAAACTATGTGCAGGAGGCAGCCGTAGGCTACCTTATGGGCAAAGAACTCAAATACCTCGGCAACGCAGTTGAAAACCCCGAAAGACCTTTTGTAACCATCCTCGGCGGCGCAAAGGTTGCCGACAAACTCAATGTTATTGACAACCTGCTTGAAAAAGCCGACACCCTCATCATAGGCGGCGGCATGGCATACACCTTCATCAAAGCGAAAGGCTACGAAATCGGCCTTTCAATCTGCGATGATTCCAAGATTGATTACTGCAAGGATATGCTCAAAAAGGCTCAGGAAAAGGGCGTAAGAATCATCCTTCCCATCGACACCGTTATAGGCCCCTGCTTCCCCGACCCCATTGACGCTCCCATCGAAACCAGCATTGTAGATTCAAGAGAAATTCCCGCCGACATGGAAGGCCTTGATATCGGCCCCGTGAGCGCGGAAAACTTCGCTCTCGAAATCAAGCACGCAAAGACCGTTGTATGGAACGGCCCCATGGGCGTGTTTGAAAATCCCGTTCTCAACAAGGGCACCCTCGCTGTTGCGAAAGCGCTTGCAGAGTCAAACGCAGTCACCATTATCGGCGGCGGCGACTCCGCGGCGGCTGTTAACCAGCTCGGCTTCGGCGACAAGATGTCTCATATATCCACCGGCGGCGGCGCTTCACTCGAATTCCTCGAGGGCAAAGCACTTCCCGGCATTGAAGCAGTAAACGACAAATAAATTACCGGAGGTTAATTATGGATAAATCACTTCGCAGACCTGTTATCGCAGGCAACTGGAAAATGAACAACACTCCCGCTCAGGCAAAGGCTCTTATTGAAGAAATGAAACCCCTCGTAGCAAACGCCGACTGTGAAGTCGTTCTTTGCGTGCCTTACATTGACCTTTACGCCGCTATGGAAGCAGCGCAGGGCTCCAACATCAAAATCGGCGCAGAGAACTGCCACTGGGCTGAAAAAGGCGCTTTCACCGGCGAAATCTCCGCTGAGATGCTCAAAGCCGCAGGCGTGCCCTATGTTATCATCGGCCACTCCGAGAGAAGGCAGTACTTCGGCGAAACCGACGAGACCGTACGCGACCGTGTTCGCGCCGCTCTTGACGCAGGCCTCAAGGTAATCCTCTGCGTAGGCGAAGTTCTCTCCGAGAGAAAACTCGGCATCACCTCCGAAATCGTCTGCAAGCAGACCAAGGTTGCTCTCTCCGGCGTTAAGGCCGAAGAACTTGCAAACATCATTATCGCTTACGAGCCCGTATGGGCAATCGGAACAGGCGAAACCGCCACTCCCGAGCAGGCAAATGAAGTATGCAAAATCATCCGCGAACTCATTGCAGACCTCTACTCAAAAGCAGACGCCGACAGATTTGTTATCCAGTACGGCGGCTCAATGAACGACGGCAACGCAGCCGAGCTCCTCGCTCAGTATGATGTTGACGGCGGCCTTATCGGCGGCGCTTCGCTCAAAGCCGACAAATTTGCCGTTATCGTTGACGCGGCAAGCAAATAATAAAGCACACGGGGCTGTTGCAGAGAGGTAACTCTTTTGCGGCAGCCCGTAAATAATACAGAAAGAAGATAGTTATGGCAGAAAAAGTTTTACTTATAGTAATGGACGGCGTTGGCTTTTCAAAGACCGGTCTCGGTGATGCCGTTACCCTCGCCAATACCCCCACCCTTGACCGCCTGCTCAAAGAGTGCCCCAACACCCGCCTCAAGGCTCACGGCGACGCCGTAGGTCTGCCTTCGGATGACGATATGGGCAACAGCGAGGTCGGCCACAACGCACTGGGCTGCGGCCAGATTTATTCACAGGGCGCAAAACTCGTAAATGAATCAATCGCCTCCGGCAAGATTTACACTTCGGACGCGTGGAAGGCCGTTACGGGCAACTGCCTGCAGAAGGATTCCGCCCTCCATTTTCTCGGCCTTCTCTCCGACGGCAATGTTCACTCCAACATCTCCCACCTCATCGCCATGCTCAAGCAGGCGAAAGCGGAAGGCATAAAGAAAGTTCACGTACACATCCTGCTTGACGGCAGAGATGTGCCCGCGACTTCGGCTCTCACCTATGTTGACGAGCTCGAAAATGAAATCGCCGCTCTCAATTCAGATTCCTTCTGCGCCGATATTGCATCGGGCGGCGGCAGAATGAAAATCACGATGGACCGCTATCAGGCGGACTGGAATATGGTGAAACTCGGCTGGGACACTCACGTGAAAGGCCTCGGCAGGCAGTTTGAAAGCGCAAAAGCGGCAATCGAAACCTACCGCGCCGAAAACCCCGGTGTGATTGACCAGGATCTGCCCCCCTTCGTTATCGCGAAAGACGGCGCGCCCGTCGGCAAAGTGAACGACGGCGACAGCGTGATTCTCTTCAACTTCAGGGGCGACAGAGCGCTTGAAATCTCAATGGCGTTTGACTATGACGAATTCACCTTCTTTGACAGAGGCGCAAAGCCCGATGTGGTTTACGCGGGTATGCTTCAGTATGACGGCGACCTTAAAATCCCCGTGAGATTCCTCGTCAATCCGCCTGAAATCAAAGAAACCCTTTCCGAACTTCTCGTCTCTCACGGCATGACTCAGTTTGCCGTGTCCGAAACACAGAAATACGGCCACGTCACCTATTTCTGGAACGGCAACAGAACCGAAAAATTCAGCGAAGAACTTGAAACCTTTATGGAGATTCCCTCCGACAGAGTTTCGTTTGACGAGAGACCCTGGATGAAGAGCGCGGAAGTGACCGACGCGATTATCGAAGCGATGCAGAGCGGCAAATACGATTTTATCCGCTGCAATTATCCCAACGGCGATATGGTAGGCCATACAGGCTCGCTTGACGCCACAATCACCGCAGTTGCGAGCGTTGACCTCGGCATAGCGAGAGCTCTCAAGGTTGCCGATGAAACGGGCTACACCGTGCTTGTGACGGCAGACCACGGCAACGCCGACGAGATGCTCGAAAAGAACAAGAAGGGTGAACTGCAGGTAAGGACCGCGCATTCGCTCAACCCCGTTCCTTTCATCATCGTTTCAAAGAACGAATACAAGATTAAAGACGGCGCCTACGGGCTTGCCAACGTCGCTCCTACGGTCGCGAAAATCTTCGGCATTGCGCCCTACGATTCCTGGACCGAGAGTATGATTTAATCAAAACGGATATAAAGAAAGAACTGCGGAGAATTCTCCGCAGTTCTTTTTGTTTGTTTTGTTATCAGGCAAACAGGCCTTTGAAGAAGTTGATTATCATCATAAAGAAGTCTTTGATTGCGTTGATTGCCTTTACGAAGAAATTGGGTTCTTCTTCGGGCTCTTCTTCTTCGCCGGAGCCCGCTACGGTGAAGGATATTTCAACATCCTCGCCGAGCGTGTTGCCATTGTTTGCTTTGAGGTCAGCGCCGAGCTTTAAGGTGTATGAACCTGCCGCAAGGCCGCTGTATGAAAGCTCGGTGAAGGAGTTGCCGCTTTCGTCTTTGGTGAATGCGGTGAGAGTGGTTCCTTCAACCTTTTTGCCCTGTGCGTCGTAAATGCCTATCAGCTCGAAGTTTGCATCCTGATTTGCGGTCATGCCGCGGTCGAAGGTGATAACGATTTTGCCGTCGGCTTCGACTTCTGCGTCTTTGAGGTCGGCGTCGCCAGCCTTGACGGAAACGAGCGCAAGAGGATTGTTGCCGCCGCCCGTGCCGGTGCCGTCACCTTTTACGGAGAAATCGATTTCCACAGAGTCGCCGAGCGTGTTGCCGTTTTTCGCGGCAAGCTTTCCGCCTAAGTTAAGCGTGTAATCGCCCTTGGCAAGGTCGCCGAGAGTAACAAGCAGCACGGTTTTCTCTTCGCCTGCGGATACTGTGCAGGCAACGGCGCCGTCTGCGTTTTTGACTTTGACTTTGCCGATGTTGTTTTCAAGCACGGATTCGTCGGTTACGTTGTTTGAGAAGGTGAGAGTAATTACCGAGCCGGGTGCTACTCTGGAGCCGGCAAGGTCAGTGTCTCCGACCTTTGCGGACACAAGGGTAAGGGGGCTTTCTCCGCCGCCGTTGCCGCCTTCTGCAAATGCCGTGATATTCAGCACCATGAGAAGGGCGATAAGGACGCTGAGAACTGATGTTAAGCGTTTCATTTGTTTTCTTCCTTTCGTTATGTTATTTTTTCTTCTTTATGAATATTACAATCGCCGATACGGCGACAATTGCAATCGCTCCCGAGATAATAAAAGGCAGATAAGCCGATTTGCCGCTGCTTTCCGTATCCGCCGTTTCTCCGGATGTTTCTTCGGAGGCTGTAACCTCTTCGGAGAAGTCCTCTGTCTGCACGGTCACGGCGGAGGGTTTCTTAATTTCTGTTTCTGCAGTAACATCGACCTGAGCATCGGCGGAAGTTTCAGCCGTAACGGTTACGGTCACCGATGTGACCGACGCGGTCTTTTCGTTTTTAACAGTTGTTTTTATATCCTGCTTTGCGGTCGTTGTGAGCGCGGAGGTTGTTTTGGAGCCGGCGGTTGTTTTGGTTGCGGCTACGGTTGTCTGCGTCTGCGCGGCAGTTGAAGTGTATCTCCTGGCAACACGCGAAGTGGAAATCTCTTGTTTTGTTGTTGTTTCCCTCGCCGCTGTAGTAGTTACCGCGACGGGATTCGTTGTGGTTGTCGGTTTCGTTGTGATTGTGGGCTTTGTTGTAGTTGTCTGCTTTGTTGTAGTTGTCTGCTTTGTTGTAGTTGTCGGCTTTGTCGTGGCTGTCGGTTTTGTCGTGGTTGTGGGCTTTGTTGTAGTTGTCGGCTTCGTTGTAGTTGTCGGCTTTGTCGTTGCCGCTGTGCCGCCGCTCTTCGCTTTGGTGGTAAAACTTATATACGAATCCTTTTCAAGATATGAGCCGTTTTTCGCCTGTAAATCTTTGCTTATTTTCAGTATATATTCCGTTGAGTATTCAAGGGAGGATTTCGGCTTTACGGTCACGGTCCGCTTCACTTCATGCGTAGGCTCAACCTGATCGTCTCCCATAATTATTTCAATGGGAACCTGCTTTCCGTCTTCGTCTTTCAGAGTAAAGCATTTCATATTGTTTTCACGCACGGCGATATTGACCACATTTTTGTTAAAGCCGAGCACAATGCTTGTGCCGGGGTCAACGTTTTCCGCCCCATTGGAAATGCTTGAGGAAATAAACTGAAACGGTATATCTTTGCCTCCGCCCGAGCCGTCGCCGCCTTCCGCGAAAGCGGAAACAATGAGAGTCAGCAGAATAAACACCGCCGCAAGGCAGGCAAGCGCCCTGTGAAGTCCGCTTCTGTTTTTCATTTTCCCGCTCCTTTCATACACTCAAAACTTTTTTCGGTCCAGCGGCGGTAGCGGCAGTTATAGCAGCTTTTTTCATCGTCGCACACCGTTTCGTCCTCGCAGTCCTCCGAATAAGAAGGGCAGGCATCAGCGCAGAGCGCGGCGGCTTCAAACGCGGTCTTTCCGCCGGCGAATACCGTTTTTCCGTTTTCTTTAATCCACATCATTTTTTTGCTTTCTTTATTTTCGGTTTCGGCATAAGCCTTCCGTTTTCGTTTACGATAACGGAGGTAACAAGCCCGCCTTTGTAGATGAGTTTGGTCGGGTGCATAAACACAAACGACAGAGGCTCCTTAATTTCGCGCCCCTCTTCGTCCGTGAAACTCTGCACTCCGAACATTTTTGAAAATTCGTCCGAAGTCCACTCCGTTTTGCCTGGTACGGGCTGAAGTTTTCCTTTTATGCGCCCCTCTTCTTTTCCGGCTCTGAGGGCCGCGCCCGCGAGAGCGCCGATAACTCCGCCGCCCGTGCCTCCGTGCTCGCTCAGGTGAACATCTTTGCCGAAGGCAAGCGCCGTGCTGTATGCCTCGTCTTTTGTGAGCACCTCTCTCTGCGCCCGCCTGCCGAAATCAATGAGCGGCGTATAGTCGAGCGAGTCGTCGTCGGTCAAAATGCAGAGACCCGGGTCCGAGCCCTCTGCGGAATTTGCTTCAAGATAATCTTCGCAGAATTTCGTGAGCGCGTCAAGGTTATCCGTCTGCGCGTTGCAGCACATTGAACTGTTGTGCGAGGTGTAGGGTATATCATCGTGAATAAACAGCTGATACCTCACGGTCATTCCGCTGCTGCACAGGTTATTGAGCGATGCTTCGCACATCATGTTTTCAAGCAGCTCGCCCGTGCCTATGCTGTCAAGATTGTCGGTGTCGTCTATGCAGACAAATATTTTCAACTCATTCCACTCCTTTTTCTGTTTTCGGAGCGCGCATTTCGGAAGCGTCGATTATTGCTTCAAGCAGACTGTCGCTTACCGTGTAATCAAAAAACGTTTTATAGAAACTCTTTATTTCGGAGTTGATGTCAATTTCAAATGTATCGGGGTGAAGCAGATTCATAAGCCACAGCATGGCAAGCGGAGTTTCAAAACTCGTGGGGTGCCCCCACCTCGTTATGCCGACGGGTATTTGATAAACCCTGCCGTTTATAACGCAGTCGAGCCCTTTCCACTTTGAATCGCTCAGGATATAATCGTCAACCATAGCCTCGTTGCAGATTATGATATCGGGGTTCCACGCGTAAATCTGCTCGAGGGTGGTGTAGGATTTTTCGCCTTCAACAGTTAGTTTTGCTCCGCTCACGGAAACGTTTTCCGCGCCCGTGTGGGCAATCCATTCGGCGCAGTAACTGCCTTCGCTGTCGGTGCGCACCGCCTCGTTGACCGAGTGATAAAGACGCAGGGAAGTTTTGTTTTTGAGCGCCTCTTCGTCAACCCGCTCTATAACCGAGCGGAAATATGATATATATTTCTCCGCCTTTTCGCTCTGCCCGAAGGTTTCTCCGAGCACGCGCACGGCGGCAAACTGGTCTTCGATTGTGTTGTAATCAACCACCACATAGGTGATGCCCGCCGCTTCGATTTTGGCTCTTTCAACCTCGTTGTCATAGACGCCCGAATCCATTACGAGCAAGTCCGTATTGCGCGCCATTATCTCTTCAACATTAACCGTGCCGCTGTTTTTTACAACCGCCGCGTCCGAAAGTGAAGAGCAGATGTCAAGCAGCATATAACTTCTCGCGGCGTTGTTGGTGAAGGAAGTGATTTTGTCACCGCAGCCGAGCATCACGATAACGGGCCCCGAAAACGGGCTGAGTGCGCATACGGACTTCGGGTCGGCAGGCACACTTACCTCTCTGCCTCTGCAGTCCGTAACCTTTATTTCGCCCGCGGCGGGTGAAAGTTTCGGCGTGCAGGAGCACAGGGAAAAAATTATGAGAATTACGGAGAGTGTCAGCGCGGCACATCTTTTCATAAGATTGTCTCCTTAAAAGCGGTCTTCACTGCCGAATACGGTGACCGATTTCACGGTTTTCCCGTCAGAGTCGCTTGTTTCGGTAACGGCGGCTCTCACGCCGTAAATTTCAAGCAGGTTTTCGGATGTTATGATTTCGCCGGGCGCGCCCGTGCGCACGGGTTTGTTCCGGCAAAGCATAGCCGCCTTTGTTTTAAGCCCCTCCGATTCAAAATAAAGAGGGTGCTGCAGGGCGTGGGTTGCCATAAGAACGGATATGCCTTCGTAAAGAATAAGGTCCGTGAGCGTTTCAAGGAAGAGAAGTTCGTTTTTGAAGTCAAGCGAGCCGGTCGGCTCGTCAAGCACAATCAGTGGTGCGCTCTGCGCAAATGCGCGGGCAAGCAGCACAAGTTTGCGCTCCCCTCCCGAAAGTTCGGTGTAAGGTCTTGCGGCAAAGTCCTCAATTCCGACTTTGCGTATGGCGCGGTCACTTGCCTCATAATCCTCTTTGCCGGGTGCTCCGAGCAGCCCCGAGCGGGCGGTCCTGCCCATTAGCACAACCTCCCTCACGGTGTAGGGGAAGGTGGGTGTGTGAAGCTGAGGCACATAGGAAATATATTTTGCCGCTTCCGGGCGTGAAAGCGAAAGCACGTCTTTGCCGCACACCTCTATACTGCCGCTGAAGTGCCGGTGAAAACCGAGCACGCAGTCAAGCATAGTCGTTTTGCCGCTTCCGTTGGGGCCGAGCAGGCATACAGCCTCACCCTCGCTTACCTCAAGGGAAACGCCCGAAAGAACAGGTGTATTATCATAAGAAAAAGAGAGGTTTTCAATTCTTAATATCACGTGGCGAAACCTCCCCTCGTTTTTTTGAGCAGATATACGAAGAAGGGCGTGCCTATCAGGGCGCAGAGTATGCCTACAGGTATCTCCGAGCCGGTCAGGGTGCGCGCGAGAAGATCCATAATCACCATAAAGCACGCGCCCAGAGAAATACTCACGGGTATGAGTTTCTGATTGCTGTTGCCCGTCAGCATACGCCCTATATGAGGAATCACAAGACCCACCCAGCCTATAGTGCCGCTGATACATACAGCGGCGGCTGTGCAGAGGGTTGCGCCTCCTATTATCATTATCTGGCTTTTGCGCACGTCAACTCCGAGCGATGCCGCCTCTTTTTCTCCCATTGAAAGCACATTGAGCCTCCAGCGCGAAAGAAAAATGAGCAGCATGCCGAGCCCCATGGGAATCGCGGCGTAAAGCTGAGGATAGCCGATTGATGCGAAACTGCCCATAAACCAGAATGTGATGCCGGGCAGCTGGCTGTATGGGTCGGCAACATATTTCATGATTGAAACAAGCGCGCTGAAAAACGCGCCGACTATAGTGCCGCCCAGAATCATTGTAATTGTCGTGGTCACGCGGGAAATTCTGCCCGCGAAGTAACTGAGAATAACTGCGGAAACCGCAAATATGAAAGAGAAAATATAAGTGAATACTCCGCCGCCGAAAAAGACTATCGCAACGCAGGCGCCGAAGCCCGCGCCGTTTGAAACGCCGAGTATGCCGGAGTTAACAAGCGGATTGCGGAATATGCTCTGAAACGCCGCGCCCGACACCGCGAGGGATGCCCCCGCAAATGCCGCCGCGACGGCTCTGGGAAGGCGAAGTTCAAGCACAGCCACTGCCGAGGCGGGCGTAACGCCTTTATGATTCACGAGCGCGAGAAGCACCTCGGAGGGTGAAATATGCAGTCTGCCGAAAAACAGGGAGAAAACAATGCAGACGAGCGGCAACACTGTCAGTATTGCCGCAAAACCGAAACCGATATTCTGTTTCTGTCTGCCCTTTTGCATCAGGTATGTTTCTCCCGTTGTTTATATTACTTACTTAATTATTCGCCGAAAATCGCGAATATGCCTGCGCGGTAGTAAATATCGTAAATCCAGGCGAAGGCGGGCATAATCAGGTTGAAGCCTCTTACAAACGGGAAGGCGAGGTAATCGCCGAGTTTGTCCTTTATCTCTGCCGGATTGGGCTCAACGCTCTTTTCCCTGCTCTCGCCGAAGAGACCTGCGGGCACGCGGGAGTCAAAGTAATCGGGCACTTCAATGCCGAGCGCGTAAAGCGCTATCGCGGCAACGTCTCTGTTGTGAGCGCTCTCGGGGAGAATGGTCTTGTTTACGGAGTGACCCGCAACGGCAAGTATGGCGGAACTTTCCTCAACGGTCTGTCCGCCGTGTCCGTCGGTTGTTTCGCCGTGGTCGGCAACAAGAATGAAGAGGCTGTTTTCCATAAGACCTCTTGCCTCAACGGCATCGTAAATCTGACCGAGGAATTTGTCGGACCTGGCCGCCGCCTCATAGTATTCGTCGCTGAATCCGCCATAGGTATGAGCGGCGTGGTCAACCTCGTCAAGCTGTACGAACATAAGGTCGGGCACTTTTATGCTGTTTATATTGTGAATAACCTCGTCAACGGTGAGGATGTCGGTGAAGCGGTTTACTCTTTTAACGCCGATATCTTCCTCAACTATGCCGTAATTGATATTGGGCCAGTGGTTTACCGAAACAAGTTTTGCTTTCGGGTTTGCCTGGCGGACATAGTAGAATATGCTGTGAAGTTCATCATCCGAGGTGTGACGGTTCTTTTCGGTTGAATCGTTTGTCATACCGTGTGTTTCATAGTCAACGCCGAGCAGGATTGAGCCCCAGTTCTGGGCGCTGGTGGTTATATACTCGGTGTGGGCGTTGTGGCGGTAGGCGTTATCCGCAAAAATGCGGTCAAAGTTGGGCGAATCGACTTTTTCGTATGATGCGCCGAGACCGTCAATGCCGATAATGAACACATGCTCATAATCGCCGAAGCCCTGCTTTGAGGCAGCCGAAGCATAAGCCGCGCAGGAAAGAATCATTATGAGTGAAAGTAATACCGCGAGTGTTTTTTTCATATCAATTCTCCTTTATTTAACCGGATCAGCAGTCTGCGGCATAATCCGTTATTATTACCGATTTTGATATTTCTTTAAGTTCACTCTCCGTAACATAAGCGGAAAGAGCGCCTACGGCGGTTACCGCTTTGCCGCCGGTAACATTGCCGAATTTTACGCACTCCCTGAACGGGAAATCATAGTAAAGACCGTAGCAGAGCCCCGCGAGGAAGGCGTCGCCCGCTCCCGTGCTGTCAACATTTCGGAAAGCATCAATGCTTCTGCAGAAGAATACGCCATCGTCGTCAATGCCGAGACAGCCGTCTTTGTCAACCTTTACAAGCGGATACCTGAAATGCTCTTTAAGGGCACGCAGGGCTTCGTAAGGGCTTTCGCGCCCTGTCAGTTTAAGCGCCTCTTTGCGGTTGGGCGTGTAGTAATCCGCGAGGTCAAGGAATTCCCCGTATTTGTCAAAGCCGAGTTCTTCGTCCCAGCCCATATCAAGCACAAGGGTTGTGCCCTCTTCTTTGAGTTTGCGGTAAACATCAGTAAATCCGCGCGGAGTCATAAGGCAGATTTTCGCGCCGCTCGCCATACGGTAAAACTCCTCTTTGGTGACATCGTCACATTCGAGATCGCCTTTGCCGTAGGAAACAAAACTGCGGTCGTCTTTGAGTATGATTGCGCTCGTGATGTTGACGGGTATTTTACTGCCTCTGTAGAGGTTAAGGGGCGCAACATTGTTTTTCTCATACTGCTGAGAGGCAAATGACGAAAACATATCGCCGCCGAGTTCTGTCGCTATACGCGCGGGAATGCCGAGTCGCCCTATGTTTATAAGCGTCGCGGGCAGACCGCCGCCGAGCTGCAGGGAGAAACTGTCCGTATAGACTTCCTCGCCCGGAGCGGGGATTTTTCTCATGTTTTCGTAGAGCAGGTCCACGTTTGTGGAGCCGATTCCGGCAACAAAACTCATTTCCAACCCCCGGTGTATTCTTTGTTGTGTTCAAGGTAGGCGTCAACAAGGCGCGTAGCGAGGCTGTAACTTGCCACAAGCGGATGCAGGGTAAGAGCCTCAACCGCCCTTGTTTTTGATTTTTCGCGGATAGCCTCGCTCGCAAGGCGCTCGTATATCTTAACTCTGCGTATGAGTTCAAGATTCTGCTCGTCAACTTTTCCGAAACGGTGAGGCACCGCTCCGTTTCCTGTGATGTCGCAGGTCACTTCGACCACGTCGCTGTCGTAAAGCCCCTCTATCGCGCCCTCATTGGGCACGCAGAGTATCATGGAGTACGTTTTGCCGCCGCGGGCAATTTCCATGAATTTAAGGGCAACGCCCGCGTAGCCGCCGTCATCTTTTCCGAACATATCAAAGGCCCATTTCGTCTGTCTCTTTATGCCGGATTCGGCCGCCATATAGTTGTTTTCTCTCTCGCCGTACCAGTGTTCAAAAACGGCAAGGGCTGAGTCAAAATTGTTTTCAATGTCGATTTTTTCAAGTTCGGCAGTCATCTGCCTGTTAATCTGAGCAATCTGCTCGCCTCTTGTTTTTTCGGCGCGCAGTATATTTTCCACCGCTTTTTCGCGGTAATAGAAATAATAGAGATATTCGTTGAGAATCGCCTTTCTCTCTCTGAGAAGCGATTTTTCAAAATAGCGCAGGTCCGTTTCTTCGTAGGCTCTGTCGTTTTCAATCAGTTCGTCGAGCACATCTCTGCCGTCAATCGTGATGCGGCTGAAATATGACAGATGATTGAGTCCGTAAAGTTCGCCTTTTGCGGAGCCTTCGGGCGCGCCGTAAAGTTTTTCAAACGAGTGGAGCATACCGCTGGGCGCGTCGCAGATGCCGTAAGTGAAGTCATAACCCATATCGCGCAGAGTCTGTGAAACGACACCCGCCGGATTGGTGAAATTGAAAACCTTGCAGCCGGGCTTTGCGTTTTTTTTCACAAGTTCACAGTAGCCCGCAAGCGCGTCAACGCTGCGCATGGCAAACGAAAAGCCTGCCGCTCCGGTGGTTTCCTGCCCGAGCAGTCCCATATTGAGGGCGATTCTCTCGTCCCTCACGCGCATATCATCTCCGCCCTCGCGGATGGTGGTTATCACATAGTCGGCGTCTTTTACCGCCTCTGTCGCGTCAAGGGTAAGGGTGAAGCGCATATCCGGGTTTATTTTGCCGGCAACCGTTTTTGCCATAAGCCCGTAAATGCCGAGTTTCTTCTCATCCTTATCCATAAAGACGATTTCGTTTATCTCAAGGCCGGCGGCTTTCTGCGCAATGCTCTTTGCGAGAAACATCGAGCGCACTCCGCCCCCGCCTATAACCGCAAGTTTCATTCTTCTTCTCCGCTGTAATCCGTAAATACGTCTCTGATTGCCTCGAGGTAGCCGTAGCCGTAAACATCATCCGGCTCAAGGTAACTCATTTCGGTCCACTCATTCCAGGAGTTTACGGTGATGAGCGGCACGTCGTTGTATTTGTCGCTGTATTCCTTAGCCATCTCAAACGCCTTCTTGACTTCTTCGGGCGTGTTGTTTCTCATGATGGGCCACTTGAGGTATGTGTATCTCGGGTTGTTATCCCAGCCGACTGTTACATGGGGATAGAAAGGCACTTTATATTCGGTGCGCAGTCTCTCCCACTCCGTTGCAACATCGGGCAGAATCTCTTTATAGTCGCGGTTTGCGTCAACAAAGTGAACAAACTGATAGTGTGTAATCGAGTCAAAGCCGAGCAGGTCAACAAAGTCTTTTGACGTGCCCGAGTATTTCGGGTCAACCGCGCTTACATCCGCCGCTTTTTCGGAATAGACCACCATCTGCAGATGAAGACCGGGGAAGCCCTCCGCTTTGACAAGCTCGCGGAAATCGTCAAGGGCTTTTCTCGCTTCGTCAATGCCGCCGAGACCTCTTACGAAATTCATGATGTCGTAAATCATAAACACGGGGCAGCCGTCGATTTTATAGTAATTCGGCTTTTTGAAATACATATCGATAACTCTGCGGCAGATTATGTCAAATTCATCCCTGTGCTGAGAGCCGAACCATACGGTTTCGTTGAGGTCTGTCTGACGCTTATCCCAAAGATAGGAGGCGTCGTGATTTGCCCACATGAGATAAAACTTCATATCCTCGTTGTTTTTCGCTCCGAGGAATCCTTCGTCAAGGCACTGCTCGAGGAAGGGGCGGCGGTCATACCAGTACCAGTCGTAAATGAAAACATTTACGCCGTGGCGCACCGCTTCTTTAATCTGAAATTCCATAACCTCCGGGTCCGCCTCGTCAACGGTGCCCCAGAGGGGCTTGCGGGGCAGAATATGGCAGTCGGTTCTCTTTTCGGCGGAAATTACGCTCTGCCATTCGCCTATGCCTTTTTCCCAGAACTGATATGCTCTTTTTTCCTTGCCTGTGTAAGACGGCCATATAAACGCCGCGACATCATAATTTTTCATATTGAATACCCCCGTTTTTTATTTCAGAACCAGAGTTTTTCGGTCTTGGGTACAAGTTCGCAAAGAGTGTTTTTGCAGAATTCTACCAGACGGGCTTTGTAGTCCTCGTCCTCTTTTGCCTTGCGGAAAGTGCGGCGCAGAATTCTCGCGTAGCAGATTATCGCGCTTGCGTCCTCAATCTTCTGAAGGAATTCGCGGTCCTGCGTACCGAAGTAACTTTCGAGCGTTACGTTCCAGAATTCATCGCCCTGCTCGCGGGTGATGCCGAGGAATTTTTCAATATTGTTTCTGTCAATACAGCTGAAGCCCTTGTAAGCGGCAAAAATTGCCGAGAATTCGAATATCGGGTGACCCATCGCGAGGGTGTCCATATCTATCAGCAGGTTTTCGCCGTTCTGGCGCATAATGTTTTTGATGTGATAATCGCCGTGAAGCATATTGAGTGTGTCGGGCACGTCCTTTACCAGCTGCACGAGTTTTTCGCCCACGTCTGCCGGCAGATAGTCGCAGCAATATTCCGCCCAGACCAGCGCCTCCGCCTTTTTGTCGGGCAGTTCGCCGGGCTTGAGCACGGTGGAGTGAATGGTTTTGAGTATGTCTGCGCTCTCCTTAGCAAGTTCGGGAGTAAGCGACGGGTCGGCAATCATAAGTTTTGCAAACGACTTTGCGTTGAGCAGTTCAAACACGGAGCCGTAGAGGTCGCCGACCTTCACCACATCATAGGGGATGGCGGTGGGTATGCCCATAACGAAGGCCTTGCGGGCAAGTTCGCGCTCGTTGTGAATCTCTTCGAGAGCGTCGTGGTTCTTATATACCTTCACGATAGTGTCGGCGTCAATGCGGTAAACCTTGCCGTTTGCGCCCTCGCCTATAACTTCACAGCCTTCAACGGAAATCTTGCGGTATGCCTTGGATATATCCATCATTTCCGTAAAGCCGGTCATATCGAAAATCTCATAAACTTCGGAGTTGCAGTTTATGATTGAGGTGTCGGGGTTGTTCTTTTTAAGGCGCAGTATGATACGCAGACCTGCGCTCGAAATATATTCAAGGTTTGCGGCGTCAAGCACAACGGGGCCCGTGTGGCCCGACACAATCGCCTGAATATCGGCCTCCGCCTCTGCGGAGTTGCCCGAATCTATTCTGCCGGATATTGCTATGGTGAGAGTGTCGCCCGATTCTTTCTTTTTTACTTCGTACATTTTGCCGCCTCCTTAAAATCTGTCAAAAAGTCTGTGAACGAGAGTTTTATATTCGCTGTAGGCTCCGTAACCTTCAAGGTCGGAAAGCAGTTCTTCTATTGTGACGAAATACCATTTCTGCTTTTCGGGGTCCGGCTGATTGAAGCGGCTGAAAAATTCGTCGCCGACATTTTCGTATTCCCTGACAAAAGCTCTCATATTTGAGAGTTTGTCGGAGAGCCAGAGAATTTTTATGCCCTCGTCATCGCAGTTTTTAAGCACTTCAAGCGACTCCTCCTTGCGTATAAGCCAGGTGTCGCTCGCTTTCTGTTCGGGGCGTTTATCCTCCGTTTCGCTCGCCACAAGTTCTGCCACGCGCTCTCCGAAATTTGAGAGGATGTCGTCGGCTGTCACGGGAGTGTCCTCTACGGTGTCGTGAAGCACGGCCGCCGCGAGCACAGCCTCGTCCCTTGTCATTGTGCCGGCTATTACCGCAACCTCAAGCGGATGCAGAATAAACAGGCTCTTGTCCTTTCTTAACTGCCCCTCGTGGGCTTTGACGGCAAACTCTACCGCCCGGTCAAACAGATTCATTTATTTACCGCTCCTTTACTGTGAGTGAATTATTACCATATGAAGAGAGCCGCGGTGCCCGCAACACACAGGGCAACCGAAGCAATTTCCTTTTTTCCGAGGCTGCGCGAGGCGAAGAAACTGTAAATCGCCGAGAGCACCATCACCCCGCCCGTTACAAACGGATACTGCGCGGAGGCGGGCACACTGCGAAGAGCAATCAGCAGTATGTAATTGCCTATGGAGCAGAGTATGCCGTAGCCGCCCATACAGGCGATGCCGCCGCCACCGATTTTCTTCGTGCGCTCTTTTTGGAAAATCAGAAGTATAAGACAAAGCGCAACCGTAAACGCCTCTATCAGGATTGAAAAGCCCGCTTCGCTTGTTTTTATTTCGGGCGAAGACGCGCTGAAAAATTTATAGATTACTCCGTAAAGTCCGTTTGTCACAAACACGCCCGCGTAGTAAATCCACGAACCTTTTTTCTCGCCTTTTTCGGCAGAAAGGGCTATCCCCGCGCAAACGAGCACAAGGCAGATTATTTTGCCCGCCGTGATTTCTTCCCTGAAAAAAAGAATTCCTGCGGAAAACGGAAGCACCATGCCGCCTACCATATTGAAGACGGAATATTTTGAAAGATTTGTTCTTTCGAGCGCCCTTAAAGAACAGAGGTTAAACAGAATCAAATCAACAGCCGCAACAGCCGCAACGGCTAAGGTAAACGGCGTTGCTTCAAGGCGGAATCTGTTGATTACAAGCAGTGCCGCGAGCCCCGAAAAATGAGCACCCGCCGTGAATTTCAGCACGGCGTCGGGAGACGAGCCGTATTTCTGCCTGTATCTGTCGCTGAATACAAACACCGCACTGAAAAGCAGCGCGGAAAGCGCAAGCAGTCCGTAATACATATTACTGAATCTCGGTTATTTCGGGAGAGGAAAGCTGCACGTTGAGGTCTTCGTCAACCTCCGCCTCATATACGGCGTCATAATTGTCCGCTATGGGCGAGCGCGCTTCAAGGAAGAGTTTCGTCTTGCCGGGTTTTAAGCCCGTGAAGGTGTAGACCACCGTGTAGGCGGAGCCGTCCATCTGAGCGTGATTCGGGTTGCCGTAATCTCTTTCGACTTCAAACGAAAGGATTGACGGGTCCTCCGCTTTGAGGCTGTATTCGGGCCCGCCGCCGTCAAACGAATCCAGTCTTAAAGTTGTCGCGTCGCCGGAGGGTCTGTACTCCATTGAGTTTTCGGATGTCATGGTGAGTTTCACATCGTGAGCGGGCATTGTGAATTCGATCACAAAGCCTTTGTTATCGTCATAGGTGTAATTGATTCTCTCGCCGTCAAGGAAAAACGAATAATCCGTGTCGGTCGCTATGATATCGTAATAGATTTTTACGTGCGCGCCCTCGCGGTATGAATCCTTTGCGCCTTTGTAAGAGTCCTTCATGCCGTTGTAGTCAACGCTGTATTTTTCGGCCGAAAAACAGCCCGGAAATGTTAAAAACATAAGCCCTCCGATAATCAGAGCGAGAATAAGCGAAACGGTTTTTTTCACACTTTTCACGTTTTTCCCTCCAATAAGCGCAATAATTAAAAATATATAATAAATTATACTACTAATATATATTCAGTTCAAGAGTTTTGAAAACATCCGGAGCAATTATCGGGCAATAATTTCTGTTGCGCGCGTGTCTTAACTTTGCTATAATTATTCCATAATAATATCGGGAGGCTCGTTATGATCGGTATAATCGGAGCAATGAAAGTTGAGATTGAAGAACTTGAAACCTATATGGAGCAGAAAGAGGAAAAGACCATCGGCTCCGTAAGGTTTGTAAAAGGTCTGCTTGACGGCAGGGAAATAGTTGCCGCCGTGTGCGGCATAGGCAAGGTTGCCGCCTCAATCTGCGCGCAGACTATGATAATGGCATACGCCCCGGACTGCATTATAAACACGGGCGTTGCAGGCTCGCTCTCCGAAAAGGCGGGAATCTGCGACACGGTGATAGCGGATACCCTCGTTCAGCACGATATGGATATAACTCCGCTCGGCGACCCGCCCGGAATGATAGAAGGGCTCGGTATAGTCGATATACCCGCCGACGAAAAGGTTGCCTCGGTGCTTAAAGAAGCGGCCTTGCAGGCGGCTCCCGGCAAGGTAATCACAGGCAAAATCGCGTCCGGCGATCAGTTTGTGGCAAGCAGTGAAAAAAAGGATTTCATAGTTAACACCTTCAATGCGATTGCCTGTGAAATGGAGGGTGCCGCAATAGCGCAGACCTGCTACAGCGCGGGTGTGCCCTTCGGAGTGCTCAGGGCGATAAGCGACAATGCCGACGGCTCTGCCCATTTAAGTTACGCCGAGTTTCTGCCCGAAGCCGCGTCGGCGGCGTGCAAAACGATTGTCGGCTTTGTGAAAAAATACAGCAAATAAAAAATTCTCCCCTCTCTTTCGAGAAGGGAGATTTATTATACGATTTATATCAGAGTGAGCCGTCGGAAACAACAAAGGCGTAGGCGCTGCTGCCTTTACCCGCCTGCTTCATAACCTGATCTCTTTCAACGTGCTCAAACTTAAAACTGCGCGAGGCGCCGCGTGTAGCCATAATGCCTCTCATAATCCAGGGCAGGACCACCACTCTCGCGAGATGCTGTCCGCCGCCCGCATTCCAGCAGCCTGTTGCAAACCAGGAGCAGTTGCGGATAAGGGGGTCGAACACATTGTGGTTGAGAATAAACTCGGTTACGTTTTCAAGGTCGGATTTTGAAATGACCTTTGAAAGCGCGTAAATGCCTCTGTAGGTGTGCTTGTATTCGTTGCGGTGATTTTCAAGGTTATAGTAAATTCCGCCGCCGTCGGATACCGACATTCCGAATGAGCCTACGGAAACCGCTCCGCCCGCGGGCACTGTGTAAGCGCCTACCGTTATCTCGTGGTCGGTGAGATTTCTTACAAAGAAAAATACGTGGGGTACAACCGAATTCCAGTTTGAAACAATTGACATCTCGGCGTAATGATCGGTGTCTTCGGGAACTTCGGGATTGTCGGGATTATCCGGATTGTCGGGGTTATCGGGATTGTCCGGATTGTCGGGGTCATTCGGGTTTTCCGGGTCGTCCGTGCCCGGGGTATCTCCGTCTTCCTGCGGCATATCTGCGGATTCGTCTGCTGTCTCGGCAACGGTTTCTTCTGCGGTTTCAACAGCGGCTTCAGCGGCTGATTCATCGTAAGCAATCGCTTCGTCATACTCGTCGCGCGAGGCAAATACAGCCGTGCCTGTCAGAGAAAACGCGAGAATAACGGTGAGTAAAATACAAATAATTTTTTTCATTTAACTGTGCTCCTTGGTAAAATGCTTTGAAAAGTGTTTGCTTATATTACCGTTGAATTATACTACATTTCAAAAAAATTTCAAGCCCCTGCCTCTTTTTCATTGACATTGTAAGAGGCGGATTATAAAATCAAAACAGGAAAGGAAGGCGGTTTTAATGATTTTTACACCCGAACTTATGAAACTTGAAAACGGCGCTCCCGTCACAAACGAAGCGGATATGCACCTGCGCAGAGAAGAAATGCTCGAAATACTGAAAAAGTATGCCTACGGCGATATGCCCGCTCCCGTGCCCGTAAGCGGAGAGGTTGTGTCTGCCGAAAAGAAGTGCGCCGCAGGCAAGGCGATGCTCTACGGCATAAACATAACCTGCGATTTCGGCGAAAAACAATTCACCTTCCCCGTGAAACTGTTTATGCCGCACGGAGAAGGAAGAAGAAAACTTATAACCGTTATAAACTTTACCGAAAGTCCTTATGACAAATATATTCCGTCAGAGGAAATAATCGATAACGGCTTTGCCCTGGCATATATATGGTATGAGGATATAGCCTCCGACAGTGCCGATTTCGAAAAAGGCGTTGCCCCGTTTTTCCCGCGCACGGGAAGCGGCAGAGACCCCGCGAAAATCAGCATGTGGGCGTGGGGCTTGAGCCGCGCTCTCGACTACCTCTCAACAAGGGATGATGTTGACCCGGATAATCTTGCGGTAATCGGTCACTCCCGTCTCGGCAAAACCGCGCTCTGGTGCGCCGCAAATGACGAGAGAGTGAAATTTGCCTGCTCAAACGATTCCGGCTGTATGGGCGCGGCATATCACCGCACCCTTCACGAGGGCGGCGAGCCGCTTTCTTCAATAGCAAATGTATTTCCTTACTGGTTTTGCGAAAATATACAGAAGTTTGAGGGCGATTCATCTGCCCTTCCCTACGACCAGCATTTCCTGCTCGCCTGCATCGCGCCGAGATTCGTGCTTATAAACAGCGCCTCTCTCAACGATTGGGCGGACCCGTATTCGGAGCAGCTGACCTGCGCCGCCGCCTCCCCTGCCTGGAAAGTTTACGGCAAAGCGGGCTACAAGGGCGGCACGGAAGAATACGGCGCCGACGAGGGCTGCCTTTACGGTGAGGTCGCGTATTTCAAACGATACGGCGTTCATTTCCTCGGCAGAAAAGACTGGCAGAATCTTATGTTTGTGATATCACATAACACTTAAATCCCTGTTCATACTGCCTGTCTCGTATCCGGCGAGGTTCGCCGTCACATAATGAAAACCGAGAGAGCGCAGATATGAATTTATTTCGGCGGATATGTTTTCGCCGGCAAGCAGAGCAAGTTTGTCTTTTTCAACTTCTATTCGGGCGAGTGAGCCGTGCATACGCACCCTCGCCTGTGTGAATCCCATATCAAACAGTTTTTGCTCCGCTTTTTCTATAATACGGAGTTTTTCGGCGGTGACCGCTTCTCCGTATGCAATTCTTGTCGCAAGGCACGCATAAGAAGGCTTGCTCCACGTGGGCAGGCCTTCTTCTTTTGAAAGAATGCGGATATCCTCTTTCGTCAGCCCCGCCTCTTTGAGAGGGCTGATAATTCCGAGCTCATCAAGGGCTCTCATACCCGGGCGGTAATCGCCCGTGTCGCTTGCGTTTGAGCCGTCCGCAACGGTGTGAATTCCTTCTTTTTCCGCCGCCTCTTTTAGGGCCGTGAAAAGCGCTTTTTTGCAGTGATAGCACCTGTCGGGCGGGTTTTTGACAAAGGCGTCAAGGCTGAGCAAATCGGGCGTGATTACAATCTGTTTTATGCCGTTTTCGCGGCAGAAGTCAGCCGCTTCGACGCTCTCCCTTTCGGGGTTTACGGGCGAAACGCAGGTAAGCGCAACCGCGTTTTCCTTAAGCGCCTCGCTGCATATTTTCAGCAGAAAAGTCGAGTCAACTCCCGCCGAAAATGCCACCGCGATTTTGCCGGGCGACTGTATGCGCGAAATCAGTTTTTCTTTTTTAAGATGCAGTTCATCCATTTTCTTTTTCAATAAGCGCCTGCGCCTCTCTGAGCGATATTCCCCTGTCTTTCGCTATGCGGGCGAGGTCTTCATATTCATATTTTTCTTTTGTCACTCCGTAACCGGAGGACACTTTTTTTCTCACTTCTCCGCAGGGTGTGTCAAGAGTAACCGTGCGTCTGTCAAGCACATATCTTTTCACCGCCGTTTCGCGCACGCCGATAGTGGAGGTGTGCCTGAAAATAAGGGAAAGTATTTTGTCTCTGTCCGCCTGTTTGCACAGCACGGTAATCATTGTCCCGGGGCGCGATTTTTTCATGCCCGCGGGCAGGGTGAAAACTTCGAGCGCTCCGCCTTCAAGCAGAGCCTCACAGGCAAAGCCCGTTTCCTCCGCCGTCATATCGTCAACATTGAACGAAATCTCGCACACGGTCTGAGCCGTGTTTTCTGTTTCGCCGATGACCGCACGTACGCAGTTTGCCGCCGGGAAATCTTTCGCGCCCGCTCCGTAGGCTGTTTTTTCCGCCTTCATCAGCGGCTGATTTTCAAAGCGGGTCGCAAAATATTTGAGCAGAGCTGCTCCCGTGGGTGTGCAGAGTTCACCCTCAATGTCTCCCGCGTAAGTCGGTATGCCTTCAAGAATGCGTGCCGCCGCGGGTGCGGGCACGGGCAGAATTCCGTGAGCGCATTTTACTTTTCCGAATCCCGTTCTCACAGGCGAAACAACTATTTCATCAGGCGCGAGTTCGTTTATCGCAAGGCTGGCGGCGGTGATATCCGCGAGCGCGTCCGCCGTGCCGATTTCGTGAAAATGTATCTCCTCAACGGGCACTCCGTGAACGCTGCTCTCCGCCTGCGCAAGTATCGAATATACGCCGAGAATATCTTTTTTTACTTTATCGGAAACGCCTTCAAAATCCTCAACCGTATGGGTGATTCTGTGCATCACGCCGCCGTGATGATGATTGTGATGATGCTCGTGGTGATGGCCGTCATCGTGTAATCCGTGCCTGTGCTCCCACACTTCATCACCATCGACAAACACCGAAAAGTGCAGACCTGTTATGCCGCATTTCACGCTTTCTTTAAGGTCTGTCATCACTCCGGGAATGCCGGCTGAATTAAGTTTTTTTATAAACGCGTCCGGGTCGGGCAGCAGCCCGGCAACGGCGGCGGTGAGCATATCCCCCGCCGCGCCCATTCCGCAGTCAAGATAAAGTATTTTCATTTTTCTGCCTCCATATGATTAATCATTGAAGCGAGGTAACCCGCGCCGAAACCGTTGTCGATATTGACCACCGACACTCCCGACGCACAGGAATTGAGCATTGAAAGAAGGGCGGAAAGCCCGCCGAATGAGGCTCCGTATCCGACGCTTGTGGGCACCGCAATCACGGGGCAGTCCGCAAGGCCGCCCACCACACTCGCGAGCGCGCCCTCCATACCCGCAACGGCGATAATCACGCTCGCGTGCATTATCTCCTCTTTGCAGCTCATCAGACGGTGTATGCCCGCAACGCCCACATCATAAAGGCGGACAACTTTGTTGCCGAAAAACTCCGCGGTCTGCGCCGCCTCCTCGGCAACGGGGATGTCGCTTGTGCCTCCCGTGGCAACCGCTATTGTGCCTATACCGTCGGGTGCGGGCGGAGCGCCGAGTGCCGCGCATCTCGACTGCTCATTATATGCAAGCGGATATTTTTCCTTAAGAATTTCGTACTTTTCCGCAGAGAGGCGGGTGATAAGTATTCTCTGCTGCCCGTTTGCGAGCATTGTGTCCGTTATGCCCTCAATCTGCCGGGCCGTTTTGCCCTCGCCGTAGATTACCTCCGGCATACCCTGCCTTATGCTGCGGTGAAGGTCAACCTTGGCGTAGCCGATATCCGCGAAGGGCTGTGTTTTAAGGCTTGTGAGCGCCTCATCAACGGTTATTCTGCCGTCGCGCACCCCTTCAAGTATATTTTTGACCTGAGTTTTCATATTTCTCTCCCGGAATTTTTAATATAACAGATTCAGTATATCACACATTGTTTTTTCGTTCAAGAATTCGTATTTTTATTTGCGAATAAATCCGGCTGTCAACCGTTTTTGAGTTCAAAAACCGCCGATTCTATTGGATAAAATTGCCGATTTGTCCGACTTTTTGTGTAAATCGGGCAAAATGTCTATTGATTTCTCTTTATATAAAATATATTATCCCATAGGATAAATTAAAACAAGAAACTTCTCTATATAAAAAACGAAAAGGCGAATGTGAAAGAATGAAAGAATTGTATGTTCCCACCCTGAGGGAAATAATCGATAACAGCGCCGCAAAATACGGATCGAAAACTTTCATAAAATATCTCAAAGATGACGAGATAGTTGAAAAGAGTTACAGCGAAGTACGCCGTGACGCAATAGCCGTATGCAGATACATCCGTAAATTCACCACCGAAAAGCAGCATATCGCGGTGCTCGGCAAAACTTCATACGAGCACATCATCTTTATGCTCGGCGTTATTCTCAGCGGCAACGTGCTTGTGCCCCTCGCCCCCGAAATCTCGGCGGACGAAGCGGCAATGCTCGTGAAAGACGCGGACGTAAACGCATTCCTTTACGGCAACGTTTTCAAGGACAGGGCAGCCGATCTCAAGAGGCAGTGCCCTCACCTTTTCCCCTTTATGAATTATGATGATGACATCATTATGGCGCTTGTCGCAGACAAGTTTTCGGATGAGAGCGAGTTTGCCTCTCTTTCGGAGTTTGAGGTTGACAAGGAAGAATGCTGCACCATCGTTTATACTTCCGGCACCACCGGGCGCAAAAAGGGCGTTATGCTCTCAACCAATTCGCTCATCGGCAACATTATGTATACCGACAAGTGGGATGTGCTCACCGAAGGGCGCTCAACGCTCAGCGTGCTCCCGATGCACCACCTCTACTGCTTCTCGGGCGACGTGATACGCAACCTGCGCGACGGCGTTACTCTCTGCTTAAACGGCGAAATCAGAGACCTGCAGAAAAACATTCTCAGATTCCAGCCCTATGTTATGAGAATAGTTCCCCTCATTGCGCAGTCGCTTCTCCAGAGATTCAGGGTTGTTTCGTCAAAGAATCCCGGGCTCACCACCTCGCAGGCGGCTGAACTCGTTTTCGGAAAGCACTTAAGACAGATTATCTCAGGCGCCGCCTACCTCAAGCCCTCGCTTGTTGCCGAATACGCAAAACTCGGCATCAAACTCATTCAGGGCTACGGTATGACCGAGGCAGGCTGCAGAATCGCCGTGCCCGACCCCGCCGCTCCCGTAGGCGCGGTAGGCAGGGTTATCGACATCTGCGAAGTGCGCACATCCGCAGGCGAAATCCAGGTGCGCACCCCCTCCGTAATGCTCGGCTATTATAAAATGCCGGAAAAAACCGCCGAAATGTTTACCGAAGACGGCTGGCTGCGCACGGGTGACATAGGCGAGGTTGACGAAAACGGTTTCCTGTTTATCAGCGGCAGGCTTAAAAACCTGATTATTCTCTCAGGCGGAGAAAATGTTTCACCCGAGGCGATTGAGAAAAAATTCGCAAACTACGAGCCCGTTGCGGAAATACTCGTAAGAGCGGAAAACGACAGACTTGTTGCCGATGTTTTCCCCGATTATGATTACTGCAGAATGAGCGGAATCGACGACATCGAAAAGACTATCAGAGACAAGGTCAACGAGATGAATATAACCGCGAAACCCTCGCACATCATCTCCGAAGTAAACATATACGAAAATCCTCTTCCCAAAACGGCAACCGGCAAACTCAAACGCCGCTACAATATATAACAAATCAGAAACGAGGACCGAAATGAGTAAAGACATCAAGTATTATCCCTTTACCCCTGCGCAGGAAATGATTAATTTCATGCTCAAATACAGTTTCTTCCACAAACAGGTTATCCAGATTCCCGCTTCGATAGTTGTCAAAAGAAAAATCGACTTCGATCTTATGCAGAAGGCTCTCGAAATCGAAATCGAAAGAAATGACTGCATGCGCCTGCGCTTTGAGAAAAAAGGTGGCTGCCGCCAGTATTTCGCGGACAGCATAAACTTCGGCAAAGTGCCCGTTAAGACCTTCTCGAGCCTTGAGGAGCAGGAGGCGTTTTTAACCGCCGACGCTCAGAAGCCCATCCGTTTCCTTAAGGGCGAAACCTACCGCATGTACTTCTTCAACACCGCAGACGGCAGATACGGTATCTACATCAACGTAATTCACCTTGCGATGGACGCCCCCGCAGTGTTCATCTTCTTTGCGGACCTGCTCGCCGTATATGAGGCGCTTGAATCCGGCTCCGAAATGCCCAAGCCCCTCGGCAGTTTTGAAACCGCAATTCAGAAAGAACTCGAATATATCAACAACGAAGACAAAGTCAACGCCGACAAAGACTTCTATATCAACTACTTCAAGAAAGACGGCGAGCCCGTCTGGAACGGCGTTATGGGTCCCGGCCCTCTTGACAGAGTGAGAGAAAAGAAAAAGAACCCCGATCTCAAATCCTGCGGCAGTTTCGACCCGATTCACGACCAGGCAGTGCTCGAAAAGAAAACTCTTTCGGTTGAGGACAGCAAAATAATTCTCGACTATATGGAAAAGAACAGCCTAAGCGGCGAATGCGTCGTTCAGCTCGGTATGCGCCTGCACGTAGGCAAAATCAACCACAGGCACAATGACACGCATTTCCTCGTTCTCTCCAACAGACGCAAGACTCTCAACGACAAGCGCTGCGGCGGCACACTGGCTTCCGCTCTGCCCTGGAGAGTTATTCTGCCCGAAGACCTCACGTTTGCGCAGGCTGTTGAAAAACTCAGACTGCTCCAGAGTGAGATTATGAGGCACAACAACTATCCCTTCATCAACTGGCTTGAAGAGGAGCGCAAACTTTTCAACTACAGTATGAAAGACGGCACCACCACAATGATGTTCTCATGGTTCCCGCTTGAAGACAACACCATGAACGGCTGGGATTATGAATTCCACGGCTACAGCATCGGCCATTATGTAATGCCGCTTTACACTTATGCAATGAAGGATTCCGTGACCGGCGGCCTGAGATTTGCATATCTCCACAGGACCGACACCATTTCGAGCGCGGATATTGACCGCCTTCAGGACAATATGGTAAAGGCGCTTGTAATGGGCTGCTCGAATCCCGACATAACTCTGAAAGAAATTCTTGATAATATAGACTGAAAGGAATAACTCAAATGACAGATATGCTTGAAAAAATCAATGAGATAATCTCCAACTATGTTGATCTCGAAGAGCCTATCACCGAAGAAACCTCCCTGAGAGGCGACCTCGGTATGAGTTCGCTCGACCTTATCAACCTTGCCGTGGAAGTTGAGGATACTTTCGATGTTATGATTCCCGATAAAGAAATCAACAGCATGAACACCGTAAAAGACCTCATCACCTACCTTGCACTCAAGAAATAATTCGGTCCGTTGAATCAGACAGCCGGCATAAATGCAGATATCGGCGCTTCACCCGGGAGCGCCGCCTCTGCCCGCCGGGAAAGAGAGGATTGCCCGGTATCCGCGATGATGAGAACGCCTCAGGCTTTTCAAAAAAACCTTGACAGACCAAACGCGTTATGATACTATAATGAGGCACTTTACGGAGAGATACCGAAGTGGTCATAACGGAACGGTCTTGAAAACCGTCGTACTCTCACGGGTACCGTGGGTTCGAATCCCACTCTCTCCGCCACTTAAAAAGCAAGTTTCAATTTTATATAAAGCATTCACGCTACCATGGAGAAGTACTCAAGTTGGTGACGAGGCGCCCCTGCTAAGGGCGTAGGTCGGGTAACCGGCGCGAGAGTTCGAGTCTCTCCTTCTCCG
>JAEEHB010000051.1 GCA_016280595.1 Clostridiaceae bacterium
GTCAGAGTAATGAAAGTTATGAAGAAAGCAATTGCAATCGTTCTTTCGGCGGCAATGATTACGGGAGCATCTGTGAGCGCCTTTGCCGCAAACAGCGAAAAAGAGGGCTACAATTTCTTTGAGCACGCCGTGGACAATGTGTTCGGCGCTGTTCAGGACGGCATTTTTGCGGCTCTCACCGCGCTCAATCTCCGCTTCGGCGTGCAAAGCGCAAAGAGTTACAAGGCAGGGGAGAGCGAATTCTTCTATCCCGGGACAAACGGCAAGGTCAGCGGATCGGGCTGGAAAGCGGGCTTCGCCGACAACAGCGTTATCCCCGAAAAATGGCGCCGTGATGCTCAGGGCAACCCCGACCCCGAAGGTTACTGCCTTGATAAAAAGCACTGCGGCGGCGGTTATCAGGCGGAGATAGATAAGATTTATTCCGGGCAGAATGTAAATGTGCTCGTTCTTTCAAATAACTGCGACATAAACGGAAACGGCAAAAACGATATCATCATTATGATAAGTGTTGACGGCGTGGGTATCACGAGCGTAACCTGCCGCGATATAAGAAAAGGCGTTGAGGAAAAACTAAGCCGTTACGGGATTACTTCAGGTGATATTCTCTCCTGCACGGTGAGCGCAACTCACTGCCACGCGGGGCTTGATATTCAGGGGATGTACTGGAAGAGAATTCTCAGCGTTCTTTTCCTCAATCTTTTCAAGCGTTTCATACCCGGTCAGTATATGCTTACGCTCGAAAAAGATATGCACGACACCCTTGTTGAAAAATCATCCGATGCCGTGCAGAGAGCGTTTGAGGGTATGGAAAACGGCACTCTGTCATTCTTCAATACAGACGAAGCCGAAGGAGTTAGGGATAAATTCAACAGCGGCGCGAAAACGCAGAACAGGTTTTCATCCTTTATCTTTGAATCCGACAGCGGTAAAAAGACCATCGTTTCAAATATCGGCGCTCATCCCGTGTCCGCCAACGCCCAGCAGACTCATATGACAGACTGCGACTATCCATATTATATGAAACTCGCGATGAAAGACGCCGGATATGATTTTATGTTCATTCAGGGCACTCAGGCGGGCGTGTCAACGGCGGATGCCGAAATCGGCAGAGATGCCGAAGAGTGGGCAGCCTCCAAAGCACTCACAAGAGACCAGTGGGTTGAACGATACGGCGAAGAAGTTACCGCCGAAATGTATGAGGGCTGTGAGCCCGGTTTCGGCGATATGTATAAAAAAGGCTATGCACTCGCTCATTTCGTGCTTGATGCCGTAAACAGGAAGAAGGCCGTTGCACCTACTGTCAACATTAAGGCAACCGAAATACTGCTTGACTGCGATTTCGGTCTTATGGAAGTCGGAGCCGCAACAGGCGTGCTCGGCTTCAACGCCGTGCGCTCACTCACAGCGGAGAGCGGCTACGGCATTATGGTTGAAATCGGTTATATCGAACTCGGCGAAGATGTCGCTTTCATCACCGTTCCCGGCGAACTTTCGCCTGCCTGCGTTTACGGCACAAAGGAAGGCTATGACGGTCTTACAAAGTGGACGGGACCGCAGTCGTGGAGCGGCAAGGACTGGCAATACAGGACTCTCGAGGATATGGTAAGAGAATCGTCGGGTGATTCCGATAAACAGGTGCTCGTGATGGGTCTTACCAATGATGCCATCGGCTACAACCTGCCCGACACCGTTGCAACCAAAGGCATTCTTACTCCGCTTCTCATCTATAACGGTGAAGGCGGCAACGAGGTGGCAAACTCAATGCTTATGACCGTATCTGATGAAAGCGCGTCCGATATAGTAAAAGGCTTCGGAACGCTTCTCGAAGTGAACGCGGAGAAATAACAAATAATAATGCCCGTTTTACACCGGGCAATAAGGCGGGAATAATCAGCAAATGAAGAAATGGTATAAATACATAAAACCGTATCTGCCTTATTTCATAATAGGGCCGCTGTGTATGATAGTTGAGGTCGTAGGTGAAGTGCTTATGCCCAAGTTTCTCGCTAATATCATTGACTACGGCACGGGCGCGCGGGATATCGAAAACGCTTCCGAAGTAATAAAGAAGATTTATTCTTTCGCGGGAGACAAATCGCCCTTTGTAATCGCGATAATGCTCTGTATGGTAATCACTGCCGTGCTTATGATGCTCGGCGGCGTGGGCGGAGCATATTTCGGCGCAAAAGCAAGCGTCAATTTCGCGGCGGATTTAAGAGAGGATATCTACAGGCAGGTGCAGAAGTTTTCCTTTGCCGATATTGATAAATTCAGCACTGGCTCGCTTGTCACAAGGCTTACAAACGATGTAACCCAACTTCAAAATTTCATCAATATGGTGCTTCGCATGTGCTTAAGGTCGCCCGGCATGCTTATCGGCGGCATAATAATGGCTGTGGTCGTAAATCCAGGGCTCACGGCTGTGCTTGCCGTGTCGTTGCCTCTTTTGGCTGTGGCAATATTCTTTATTATGAAAACCGCCTTTCCGAGATTTTCGGTACAGCAGGAAAAACTTGACAATCTCAATTCAACCGTGCAGGAAAATGTTACCAATGTAAGAGTTGTCAAATCCTTTGTGCGCGAAGACTTTGAAACCGAAAAATTCAGGCAGGCAAACGCTCTTTACAAAACTGCCGGGATAAACTCAATGAAAGTAATGATTCTTATGAGCCCGGTGATGACTTTCTTTATGAATGCCACCACGATTGCTGTTTACTGGATAGGCGGCAATATGCTTGTCAATAATTCGATGAGCACAGGCAATCTCACCGCTTTCATTACATATATCACTCAGATTCTTATGTCTCTGATGATGATTTCAATGGTGTTTATCACAGCGTCAAGGGCAACCGCGTCGGGCAAACGCATACGCGAAGTGCTCGATGAAGAGGTTGATATTGACGATGTTGAAATAAGCGAAGAAGACGCCGCAAGAAGAATCAGCAGCGGCGAAATCGAATTCCGCAATGTGTCGTTCAGGTACTATAAAACGAGCGATGAAAAAGTGCTCAGCGATATAAATCTCAAAATACCCGCAGGTGCTACGGTCGGCATTATCGGCTCCACCGGCGCGGGCAAAAGCACCCTTGTTTCTCTCATCGCGCGTCTGTATGACGCCGATGAAGGCGAAATCCTCATTGACGGCGCGGATGTAAGAGACTACACCCTCTATAACCTCAGGGAAGGCGTCGGCTTTGTATTGCAGAAAAACACCCTTTTCTCCGGCTCGATAGAAGATAATCTCCGCTGGGGTGACAGCAACGCCACCGAAGAGGAAATAAAGAAATATGCTTCAATCGCTCAGGCTGATCAGTTTGTTTCTCAGTTTACCGACGGCTATAACACAATGCTCGACCAGGGCGCGACCAATATTTCCGGCGGTCAGAAACAGCGTCTGTGTATAGCGAGAGCCCTTATTAAAAAGCCAAAAATACTTGTACTTGACGACTCGACCTCCGCGGTTGATACAGCGACCGAAGCGAAGATACGCAAAGCCCTCTCGGGTATGCTCGGTGATTCCACGGTTATCATAATTGCGCAGAGAATTTCTTCCGTAAAAGACGCCGATATGATTGTGGTTATGAACGAAGGCAGAATTACGGGCACGGGCACCCACAGCGAACTTCTCGCCGGCAACGAGGAATACCGCGAAATCTATTACTCGCAGGCTGACGGAAAGGAGGGTGCGTGATGGCTGCAAGAACTCTTGAAGAACTCAGAAGCCGTTATAACACCGTTGCTTCCGCTCAGAGAAAAGCAGGCCCCTCATTCGGTCCGGGCGGCGGCCCCGCAAGAGGCAGACCCGGTCAGGGCCCGAAAGGCAAACCGAAGGAAACGGCAAAAACAATAAAGCGAATGTGGAGTTATGTTTCCGATTACAAACTCAGACTCGTGCTTGTTGTTTTATGTATGCTTATGAGCACCTGCACTTCGCTTGTCGGCTCCTACATTATGAGGCCGATTATCAATAATGTTGCGGCAGCGGGCACTCCTGCCGCGGACAGACTCGTGTACCTCGCAAAAATTCTAACGATTCTCGCGGGTATATATCTTATGGGTATCGTTTCAAACTACCTTCAGCAGCGCATAATGCTCTCGGTATCTCAAAGCGCTTCCGAAAGGCTGAGAAACGATCTGTTTACAAAACTGCAGACTCTTCCCGTCAGATTCTTTGACTCCGAAACAACGGGCGGGATAATGTCGCGCTTTACAAACGATATTGACAATATCGATACAATGCTCAACACCACTCTCGTGCAGCTTGTATCCGCGTCGGTAACTCTAACGGGCACATTCTTCTTTATGATATACACCAATATCTGGCTTACGCTTGTCACCGTCGTATTCATACCGCTTATGCTTTTCAGCGGCAGCGTGATTGCAAAAAAATCAAGCAGGTTTTATACCGCTCAGCAGGCAGCTCTCGGCGCGGTAAACGGCTATATAGAAGAATCCGTAACCGGGCAGAAAGCGGTAAAGGTATTCAATCACGAAAGCGTATGTGTTGAGGAATTCCGCCTGCTTAACGACGATATGAGAAGCAAGCAGCTCGGCGCACAGTTTTTCGGCGGCATTATGGGGCCTGTCGTAGGCAATCTCAGTCAGATTTGCTATGCCGTCACGGCAGGTGTCGGCGGTATCCTGTGTATGAAAGGCGTATTTGACATCGGCGGCATAAGCATCTTTGCCGGTTATTCAAGGCAGTTTTCAATGCCCCTCAATATGCTCACACAGCAGGCTTCAACCATCTTTGCCGCTCTTGCGGGCGCGGAGAGGGTTTTCGGGGTTATGGACAGCACTCCCGAAGACGCCTTTGACACTCCCGATGAAAACCCGCCTCGCATTGAAGGTAATATCTCATTCAAAAATGTCACCTTCGGCTATGTCGAGGGCAAAACGGTGCTCAGAAACATATCCCTTGATGTTGAAAAAGGGCGTAAGATTGCCTTCGTCGGCTCAACCGGAGCGGGCAAAACAACCATCACAAATCTTATCAACAGGTTTTATGATATTAACGAAGGCGAAATAACCGTTGACGGAATAGACATTAAGAAGATTGACCGTAAATTCCTGCGCACGAATATAGCCGTCGTTTTGCAGGATACTCATCTGTTTACTGGCACGGTTATGGAAAACATCAGATACGGCAGACCCGACGCTACGGATGAAGAGGTGATTGCCGCCGCTAAAAGCGCAAGCGCCCACAGTTTCATTATGAGGCTTTCCGACGGCTACGGCACTATGCTTGAAGGCGACGGGCAGAATCTTTCGCAGGGCCAGCGCCAGCTTCTCAATATCGCAAGAGCGGCCATCTCAAAGGCGCCGATAATCGTTCTTGACGAAGCGACGAGTTCCGTTGACACAAGAACTGAAAAACATATTGAGCACGGTATGGACAGACTGATGAAAGACCGAACTACGTTTGTTATCGCTCACAGGCTGTCAACCGTCAGAAATTCCGATAAAATAATGGTGCTCGAAAAAGGCGAGATAATCGAAAGCGGCACTCACGATGAACTTCTCGCCCTTAAAGGCAGATACTACGAACTCTATTCCGGCAACGCGGAACTTGACTGACAAAAGGTAAAAATTCATAAAAGCATAAACAAAGGAGAAACACAAATGAAACTGATTCAGAGCTTTTCGGTTGATCATACGCGCATCGTGCCCGGCATATTCACAAGCAGGGTTGATTATCTCGGCGAATTGCCGGTTACAACCTATGATATAAGGCTCAAAAGGCCCAACAGGGAGCCCGTGATTGATGTCGCGGCAATGCACTCGCTCGAGCATCTTATCGCCACCTTCCTGCGCAATGACCCCGACTGGAAGGACGAGGTTATCTACTGGGGACCTATGGGCTGTCTTACCGGATTTTATCTTATTCTCAAAGGAAACCGCACTCCCAAAGAACTTTATAACCTGATACTCGGAGCGTTCAAATCCGTCAATGACGCATCCGAAGTGCCCGGTACCGCTCCCGAAAACTGCGGGCATTACCTTATGCACGACCTTGAGATGGCAAAATGGTATGCCTCCGAGTTTGCGTCCTATCTTGAAGCAAACAAAGACAACAGCGATATCTTTGAATATCCCAGAGCCGAACGCCTTGTGACGGATGACGGACAGCAGTTCTTTGATTCGTAATACCGCGACGCACGAAAATGAAAAAATATGATTTATCCGATAACAGAATAAAAATCGAAGGGCTATACGGTTTTGAAAACCATAAGCAATTCCGCCGCTACACAGATGAGATTATAACCCTTTATCCGCGCCTTGCAGAGGCGGACAGAAAGTGCGCCGGAGCCCGTATGCGATTCAGAACCGACAGCAAAAGAATCAGGGTGGAATTCCGCCTGTCAAACCAGTATGTTGACAGGGGAATGTCCTTTTATCAGGCAAACACGGCTTATGCTTTCATAGGAGATTATTCCCGTTCGTCCTACGCATCGCTCTTGAGCGCGAATGAGCCATATAAAGACGAAGTAATCTTTGCTGAATTTACCAACGGCGGTACAAACGATGTCACCGTTTTCTTTCCGCAGAATCCTACGGTTGAGGATGTTGCGGTTTATCTTGAAGAGGAGGCGTCGCTTATGCCTCCCGCACCGCACAAAACTAAACTGCCGTTTGTGTTTTACGGCTCATCAATTATACAGCAGGGGCACACATCTTCTTTTCTCGCTTATCCGTCGCTTCTCTCCCGCCTGTTTGATGCCGATTTCTATAATTTCGGCGCGTCCGGTAACGCGATGGGGGAGCCCGAAATCGCCGTGTATCTTGCGGGCATGCCCAAGTCTCTTTTCTTTTACGATTATGACCACAACGCTCCGACTCCCGAATATCTGCGCCAAACACATGAGGCGTTTTTCCTCCGTTTCAGGGAAACCGATCCTCTCACGCCTGTCATTATGACAAGCCGCCCTTCAAACGATACGGACGAAACCGTCCTGCGCGCCGCAATCGTAAGAGAGACATACAAAAACGCCCTCAAAAGCGGCGACCGCAATGTGTATTTCATAGATGGTCTGACTCTTTTCGGCGATGCCGACCCCGCGCTCTGCACAACCGACAGAACTCACCCCAACGACCTCGGGCATTATCAGATTGCAAAATCACTCGAAGCCTTTATCCGTAAAGAAAATATACTGAAATAAATAGCGAAATCCGGAGGGATTATAATGAATAACGAAATATCCGGCACAGGCAAAATGATTGATTTTGACAAATCAATTTTTGAAAACTCAAGAGACAGAATACTCCTCTGCGCTCATCGCGGCTTTTCGGGCGCCGACA
>JAEEHB010000052.1 GCA_016280595.1 Clostridiaceae bacterium
ATCAAAGACAGCGGATATGCGACAGAAAGGCAAAAGCTGAAAGCCATGCTGCTTGAACAGATGACGAAGGCAGGCGAAAAAAAGCCTGTAATTCTGCCGGCAATCACAGCAAGGAAAAAGTGATGGGCAAGACTCCCACACATATCACCTCACAGAGGAATGATGAGGAATTCCGGGCAAAGGAGAAGTCATTCCTTGAGCCTGTTATAAGCTTTATTGTCCGGCTGTTTAATCTGTTTTATTCTTTCACAAGCTCAATAGGTTCAGGTTAAACGATGTAAAAACAGGTTAAATTCCCACCCCGGTTTCTCAGGAAGATAATTTCACCCGAACGGGTATCGCAGTCCCCTGTGTATGCAGGGGGCTTTTTTTATTCGCCTTATGAGGATTTATATCTGCCCGGCAAAAATGTAACGCTTGACTTTGTCTGTCCTCTTATTTATAATTTAAGTCAATAACTGATATGAGGTGTTGTTTTGAAAAAAATTGATAAAATTCTCAAAAAATGCGGCAGCAATGTGAATGATATTTCGGATATTACCGCTGACCAGGAGCCATCATTTCTTTTTTATATTCTCGCCGACAAGCTGAGTTTTCTTTTTAAGGATGATCCCGAAGAGGTTTTGTCCGAAAAAGGAATGAAAAGGCGCGTTTTTCTCAACAAGGTAATAAAGAAACTCGGCCCTTCATTTTTACAGAATCAGCAGGTCATTGTCAAAAGAAGTGACCTTGTTGAAGGCGCAGAAGATTTCGTGTTTGATGAAAACGAAAAACCTGTTATCTGGGCGGGCAACCACTGGTTCAAGGACGATACTCTGGCAACTGTATTGGCGGCAAAAAGAAACGCATATATTATGTTCGGCAGTCTGCCGCAGTTTTTTAACTCACCCGACGGTCTTACGGCATTTGCCAACGGCGTAATACTTATTAACCGCAAAAATAAAAACAGCAAACACACATCTATGCCCAAGGCTGTTGCCGCTATGAATATGGGAAAAGATCTGCTGATTTTCCCGGAGGGCTGCTTAAATCAGACATATAACAAACTGCTGCTGTATTACTGGCCGGGAATCTACAGGATTGCCACAGAAGTCGGCTGCAAAGTTTATCCGGTTATTCACTACATAAACGACCCGCATAATCCGTCCAAGGATATGAAGATATATACTGTTTACGGCAATCCCGTCAGTTTTGAAGGGCTGAGTGAGGAAGAAGGCCTCAGGACACTCAGGGATGAAATCTCCACCTGGTATTATCTTCTTATGGAAAAATACGGTCAAAGCACAAGAAAAGAACTGCTCGGCGATAAAACTCCGATGGAATACTGGGATGAATATATAAATACCCACAGGTTATCGGCTACCAAATATTTCGATTATGACTATGAACTTCGCGCCGATTACAGACCGAAGAACGTTGTACGCCCGGAAACGGTCTGGCAGAGCGTTGCCGACATCAAAAACTTCAATGCCGGAAATATAAATCATATTCTTTATGCCCGTCAACTGGTTGAACTTGAAAAAAGCGAAGATATAATGCGAAAAGATGTAAGATATGTGACAGCCGAAGACTGATAATATTTTTGAAAAGGTGTGTGTTTATTTGACTTCCGTACTTTCTTTCTTTATGGCTTTGGTGATGTTTCTCATCCCTTCATTCAATTATCCCAAAGCGGAGCAAAGCCCCGACAAGTGGGAAACGAATTATACTTATGTTTTTGTTCACGGCTACGCAGGCTGGGGCTCTTATGACACAAAAGACAAGGTCATGCCCTACTGGGGAATGTTCGGCGGTGACCTTATGAAATATCTCAATGCCCGCGGTTATGACTGCCGCTCGGCGTCCGTCGATCCCGGCGGAAGCGCGTGGGACAGAGCCTGCGAACTCTACGCCCAGCTGACCGGCACCCGTGTGGATTACGGCGCCGCTCACTCCGCAAAGTGCAAACACGAAAGATTCGGCGAGGACTTCACGGGCAGGGCTCTGGTTGACGGCTTTTCAGCCAAAGAGAAGATTAATTTTGTAGGGCATTCATTCGGCGGCACAACCATTCTTCTGCTTTCGGACCTTCTTGCAAACGGAAACGCCGAGGAGCGCAAGGCGGCAAAGGATGCTTCCGGGCTCTTTAAAGGCGGCAAAGGTAACTGGATAAACAGTATCACCTGCCTTGCCACACCCTTTAACGGCACTACGGCATATTCCATAGCGCAGGATATTGATGCGGGCGTATATGAGCGCACGATAGACGAAAAGATATTCAGCCCCCTGCTTGAATCGGCAGGTCAGAGCAAGCAGGACGGCCGCATAAGCGAAGACAGCGCAAGCAACGACATGCTTGTGGATAATGCCATCCGCATGACAAAAAATATTAAAATGATTCGCGGCGTGTATTACTTCTCAATTCCGTGCTGCTGCACAGTAGAAGACAGCGACGGTCACCAGACCCGCGATACTCAGCTGTGGGCGGAGCCGTTTGTAAGAACAAGAATAGAGCGTATGGGCTCTTATGAAAACACCACACCCGGCGGAGTGAAACTCGATAAAAAATGGTGGCCGAACGACGGACTTGTAAACACATATTCCGCCAGAGCCCCCTTCAGCGCCCCGCAAAAGGATTTTGACAAATCAAACATCAAAGCGGCTGTGTGGAATGTGATGCCCGTTTACAGAGGCGACCATCAATCGCTCACCGGCGATATGATGCATGTAAACATGGTGCGCACCGTATATGTTGACCTGCTTGAAATGATAAACGGCCTTTAATTCACAATAAGATAATCACCCGAAATCCCGGTCCCCTGTGCACGCAGGGGGCTGTTTTTTTGCCGGAATAAATAATTATTCTGTGAAAATTATTGGACTTTATTACAGTGATATGATATAATAAACAGGTATCAGGGGTCAGGTATATTGTCATCCTGGGTCGAAGCGTAACGCCGCTGCCGGTGGCAGATAAAGGCGTTACGCTGAGATGAAGAAACAAGGAGTATCACGACGCGAACCAGCGAGTGAGACGACTATGTTTCTGAGGGGAAAGTCGGGGAATCCGCACATAGAGCCTTCGACTCGCTCTGCTCGCACAGGATGACAATCAATTTTTAATTCTGCATTCTTAATTCTGAATTCATTTACCGAAAGGAGTATCTTATGCGCAAAAAAGCAGCGGGCATAATTGCCGCGTTCATACTCGTCGCGATTATCGCCGAACTTCTTGTGAGCAAATACGCCCTGCACGTGCAGAGATACGACCTTGCTTACGATAACCTGCCCGCGTCATTTGACGGTTACAGAATCGCGCAGATTTCTGATTTGCACAACGCGGTTTTCGGAAAGGATAATTCGGAATTGCTTGAGGTGACGGCAAAGGAAAACCCGGATATCATAGTTTTCACAGGAGACCTGATTGACGACGAAACGGAAAATCCGGATGAAATCGCCGCGCTTCTCAAAAAATTTTCGGAAATTGCTCCGTGCTTCTATGTGACGGGCAATCACGAGGCGGAGATTTACCGCGAATATTTCGCTTTTGAAAAGAGCATCCGCTCATATATCAAAACTCTTCACACCGAGTCTTATAAAATCGAAAAGGACGGCGAAAAGATTTACATTGCCGGGATTGACGACCCGGTCTTCAACCCGCAATTTGACGAAGACCTCGCGAAACTCGGCGAGAAAAAAGGCTTCACAGTGCTTCTCTCTCACAGGCCCGAATACTTTCCTCAATATGCGGAATACGGGTTTGAAACCGTGCTCACCGGGCACACTCACGGCGGGCAGATACGCCTGCCCTTCATCGGGGCTATACTCACCCCCTCGCAGGGCTGGTTTCCCGAGTATGACAGCGGCCTTTACAGCGAGGGAAACACGAATATGATAATCTCAAAAGGGCTCGGCGCAAGCGTCATCCCGATAAGATTTCACAATATGCCCGAGGTGGTGCTTGTACAGCTGAAGGTTAAATAATCATTTCGGGGAAAGGAAAAGAGAAATGTATATCACTGTAAACGGCGTAAAACTTTATTATGAAAAAACGGGCAGCGGCAGGCCGCTCGTAATGGTGCACTGCAACAGCATGGACCACAAAATTTTCGGCACGGCGGTCAAAGTGCTCTCGGAGCATTTTACGGTGTATTGCCCTGATTCGCGCGACCACGGCAAAAGCCAGAAGGTGAAAACCCTGCACTATGAGGATATGGCGCGGGATATGTATGAATTCATCACCGCACTCGGCCTTGAAAAGCCCGTGTTTTACGGCTTTTCGGACGGCGGAATCATAGGGCTCATACTCGCTTATGCTCACCCGGACCTGCTCTCAGCCCTTATTGTCAGCGGCGCGAGTCTGAATCCCGACAGCACCAAAGACCTGCCGATGAAATTCTTTCGCCTGTGGAGCCATGTTGACCGCAGCGATAAAATGCAGATTATGATGCGCGAGCCGGATATCACGGACGAAATGCTCGCGGGCATCACGGTGCCGACCTTTGTCACCGCGGGCGAGCGCGATGTGATTAAACTCTCTCACACGCAGCACATAGCGCAGACCGTGCCCGGCGCTCAGCTCAAAATCTTTCCAAAAACGGGGCACACGGGCTATATTATGCGAAGCAGGAAAATAGCGGATTACATTCTTTCGGTTATTCCGGAATAAAAGCGCGAATTAATACAAAATCATCCTATCAACAAACTCACGGGAGGGCCGGTTATGGCAAAAGAAAAAGTTGCGAGCCAGAAACTTAAACTGCTCTACATCATGGATTATCTGCGCGAAAACTCAAACGAGGAGCACCCCGTTTCCGTCAAATCCATCATCGCCTACCTCGAAACGCAGAATATATTCGTCGAGAGAAAAACTGTATATGACGATATCGCCCAGCTCATAGATTACGGCGAGGATATTATGCTGCAGAAGGGAAAAAACGGCGGCTACTTCTACGCCTCGCGCGAGTTTGAACTGCCGGAGATAAAGATGCTCGTTGACTCGGTGCAGGTGTCAAAATTCATCACGGAGAGCCAGAGCATAGACCTTATCAGAAAACTCGAAAAACTCACCGATAAATACAACGCGGGCGACCTGCACAGGCAGGTGGTGGTGCATAACCGCGTGAAAACCGAGCAGGCAAATATATTCAGCAACATCGACCATATCTCAGCCGCCATAAACTCCGACTGCACGGTGGCATTCAAATATTTTTACTACGATGTCAGGAAAAAGCCCGTCTATAAAAACGACGGCGAAAAGTATGAAATCAGCCCCTTCTGTCTGCTTTGGGATGATGAAAACTACTATATGCTCGGCTACGATGACAAGAGCGGCATAATGAAGCACTACCGTGTGGACAGGATGAAGAGCGTGAGCGCCACCTCCAACCCGCGCCTGGGCAAGAGCGAATACTCACGCATAGACATCTCCTCTTACAATAAAAAAGTTTTCAATATGTACCACGGAGAGGAGCAGAAGGTAAAAATCAGGTTTGAAAAGGGCCTTGTAAACGTGGTGCTCGATAAATTCGGCAAAAGCACAACTATGATACCCGATAAATCGGGCGAATATTTCACCATATCCGTTAATGTGGATGTCAGCATGCAGTTTTATTCATGGCTCATCGGCCTTGCGGGCAAGTGCGAAGTGCTTGAGCCCGCGAAAATGAGGGACGACCTCAGGGAAATCGGGCAGAAGATAGCGGATCAGTATAAATAAGGATCAACGGAAGCGAGGCGTTCAAGTTTTCACTGCTCACGCTCACCGCGGCGTTTATCATACTGACGGCGCTCTTCCTCGCGGTAACAAAAGAGAGGAAAAAAGAGGGCTGAAAATGTCGCCCGCAAGGCGACCTCAAAGCATTTAACACACAGTATAATAGAGCCATCAAATCACGGGAGGAATAAATAATGACAGTATCAAATCTTACCGCAAACGTAACCGCGTTTGAATTTTCAATCACGGGATATATAGGCAAAGTCTATTCATTTGAACTCAAAGAAACAGACTCCGGAAGAATGCTCAACACCGAAGAGGGCAGTTTCGGCAGCGCCGAAAAAAAGAGCAAAGCCGTGAGCGAAGATGAATGGAACGACTTTTTCGCGAAGATTTTCGGCGAACTCAAAGTGATGGATTACGCCGGCCGTTATGAGCGCGAAGACCTGATGATTGACGGCGAATACTGGAAAATGCTCATCACTTTCAGAGACGGCAGCGTGAAGGAATCGGGCGGCAACAGCGTCTACCCCGAAAACTGGGACGGCCTTATGGACGCGCTCGATATGATTTCATAAAAACCATATATAATCGGCAATCCGCACCGTATTTGGGCGGAGAGTCGTAATCCAGTATTGGTTTTCACGGAAAACTAAAACCGCAGCACATCGTCAGATTTGCTTACCATACATACTCAGTATGCTTTCGCAAATCTTCCTTGTTCTGCGGCTTATTTTTCTCGGGAAAACTG
>JAEEHB010000053.1 GCA_016280595.1 Clostridiaceae bacterium
CCCGGAGTGCACAATCGGGAAAGCGGAAAAAAGCGAATACAGGATAAAAGCCGACCTTGTAAGAACAGCCGATAACACGGTTGTCGCTTCAACATGGGAAGAAGTTGTTAAGGTCGACACGCGTTTCTTTGCAAAACTTGTTGCCTTTTTCAGAGGCCTGTTCGGAACTCTGCCCGTCTATGTGGATAATAAAAGAGTTTGATGCAGAAAATGAAAAAGATTATAACAATATTGCTGTGCATACTTATGCTGTTATCTGCGGCGGCGTGCGGAAAGAAAGACTCCGTCAAAAACACCGTTAACGGCAATATGAAAACATATTACGAAATGAATGACGGCACCTGGATGTGTGATAATCACACATATAAATACCGCCTTGAAATCAGCGGAAGGATGCCCAACGCCGCGGCGGATACCACCTTTGTATACTTAAGCAACATTGAAGAAATATCATTTGAACAGGCGTATCGCGCCGGCGGAGTAAGCAGCAATACGGAAGATTATTTTCAGCCGGAAGATGCAGTATTGGTTGAAATGAAATAACAAATCCGTGCCGCAAAGGAGAACGAAATGAAAAACGGAACAATACCCGACCCGAATAAAATCTATCCGGTTGCCGGGTATGACAAAGAAATATATGTTAAGCCGACTATTACCAATCCGGATATAATTGTCGGTGATTTCACCTATATTGCAGACACGGAATTTGAAAGCCATGTTACTCATCTTTATGAGTGGAACGGCGACAGACTGATTATCGGCAAATTCTGCCAGATTGCTTCGGGCGTTGAATTTGTGATGAACGGCGCAAATCATCAGATGAACGCGGTATCGACTTTTCCGTTTTATACGCTTGAAGGCTGGGATATGGAAGCGCCCGCGGCAGAAGATTTGCCGCTTAAAGGCGACACTGTTATAGGCAATGATGTATGGATAGGTCAGAACGCCGTTATTCTTCCCGGCGTTCATATCGGCGACGGCGCAATCATCGGCGCAAACAGCGTTGCAGGGGGCGATATTGAGCCTTACACAATCGTCGCTGGCAACCCCGCGAAAGTAATTCGCAAGCGCTTTGACGATGAACTTATTGACTTGCTGCTTAAATTCAGATGGTGGGATAAAAGTATTGAAGAAATCAACGCCCTTATTCCCCTGCTGACCTGCAGCGACCTGGAAAAAGTAAAGCAGGAAATAAAAAACAGCCTGTAAGAGATATACACAGTCAGGGGTGAAATGATGGACACTGTCAGGGAGAGACATTATGTCAGTTACGGCGAGGCGCTCGCCTACGGCTTTGCCGCGGGCGGCAAGAGTTTTGTAACTACGCCGACGCAGAGCGGCTATCTGTCTCTTTTCTTTACAAAAGTATTCGGCCTGCCTGCCGGGGCGGTATCCTTTATGATGCTGCTCTCTGGTCTGTGGGACGCGGTCAACGATCCGCTTATCGGCTCCGTTGTTGATAAAACAAGAACGGGGTACGGCAAACTGCGCCCGTGGCTTATCATAACTCCCCTGCCCTTCGCCATTTTAACGGTGCTGCTTTTCGGCGGCCCGTCGTTTATGGGCGGCGTAAACTCTGTGGGCGTCAAAATCGCCTATATGTATGTTTCATATATCCTGTGGGAACTCTGCTTCACCTTCGCGGATGTGCCGTTCAACGGAATGACCACCGCGGTTTCGCCCCTCCCGCAGGACCGCACAAGGGTAATTTCGTTTTCCACCTTTATCAGCGGCATCGTGGCGGGCGCGTCGCAGACACTTCTGCTTTCGCTCATGGACGCATCCGAAAAGGGTGTGTGGAATGTCGGCCTTAAGACCGTTTTCCTGCTCATCGGCGTGATTGCCGCCGTATTCGGGGGCGGGCTCTTCTCTCTCGCGGGCATCTTTACCAAAGAGAGAGTAGTGCAGTCCGCTCGTCAGCCGAGCGTGCGCGAGAGTTTCAAAGTGCTTATTCACAACAAGCCGCTTCTGCTCATCGTGCTGAGCAATATGCTGATGTCCGCAGGCGGCCTCTACAATGTGTTCACCACATATTATTTCGCCGAAGTCGTGCAGCTCAATTCCCTTAAACTGCTGATTGATATTCCCGGCGGCGCGGTGGGTATAGCCACCTATCCGTTTATTCCGGCTATCAAGCGCAGGTTTGACAATAAACAGCTTATGCTTATTCACTTTTTCTCCAAAGCGGCAGTCGGTATCATCTGCTTTTTCGCAGGATGCAGGCATTATGCCAACAAACTTGTCGCCGTGCCTGTGCTGATGCTGCTGAATATCGTCATCAGCATCGTAAACACGGTAAAGAATATTATCACCACCGAGATGATAGGCGATACCATTGATTATATGGAACTTAAGACAGGCGAAAGAAACGAGGGCGTGTCGTTTGCGGTATCCTCCTTCTTCAGCAAGATTACCGGCTCCGTCAGCACCGCTATCGCCACCGCCGTGCTCCCCGTCATCGGCCTTACCTATCAGACTGTCAATGGCAGGCAGGTCGCCGTAAAGGGCGAAAAAACCGATTTCTATATCTGGATGTTCTATGTGCTTATTCCGCAGCTTGTGAACACGCTTGGCGCAATCCCGTTCTTCTGGTATAACCTGACAGGAAAACGCCTTGCGGATATCCGCGAACAGCTTGAAAAACGCAGGGAACTGATGGTCGCAGAAATCAGCGAAACGGAGGAAACAACATGAGAAAATGTCCCAAATGCTCCGCGCGCCTGTCGCCCCTCTACTTCGGGACCGTATGCAAACACTGCGGCGCCGATCTTATGTATTATCATTTTGACGAACGCCTTGAACAGGATGAGCAAAAGGCCGCCGCGCAGGATGAGAAAGTCCGGCGTCTGCTCGGCAAACTGCCGTTCCTTAAAAAAAGAAACAATCGGAATACCGTAAAGTCGGTTAACATTATGAATTTTGCGCGGCAGTGCGAGCCGCGCAGTGAATCGGTTGATAAAATTCTTTTTGAAACAACCGGAAAACAGCTTGCGCTCGTAAATGAACTGCAGTTGCCGAACACATTTCTCCTGCAGTATGACACGCTTTGTGATGAAAGATTTGTAAAACTTTTCAAAGAGAAAGCAGATCCGCTCACGGAAATCGGACTGTGGTATGAGATTGTAGAGCCGCTGACCTCCGCCTGCGGTATGAAATACGAAAGCGAATACGGCTGGAAATGGGACTGGCACATAAAACCCGGCTTCTCTATGGCTTATACGCCCGA
>JAEEHB010000054.1 GCA_016280595.1 Clostridiaceae bacterium
ACCTCAAAGAGATGAAATTTGTGCATATTTGCAGGTTTTGACGACGAGGAATACTTGGCTGTATTCCGAGGAGGAAACCCTGCATAAGATGTGCAAAGGTCGCTCTTTGAGGCATTACTGTTTTATGACCCTCCGCCCTTTGCCCTGCTTTTTTATTTAAGTCCGAAGAGGTATGCGTTGGTGGGCTCTGCCCACGAATACTGCACCATATATTCGCCCTGATAGTTTTCGCTCTTTCTGTCTTTGAGGTAGTTGTAGTAATCGCATTCCACGAGGTCCGTTCTTATGCTGAGTTTGCCCCAGTCGTTCACTATCACATCCGCGCAGTTCTTTTCGCCGAAAACATCCATAAGGTCTTTTCTGATGTTTCTCAGATATGAGTCGTGGTCCTCGTCTTCCCAGAGAATGCTCATTATTTCTCCCGAAGAGCAGCCCGCTCCGCGGCGGTCCACAAGGTAGGCGAGCAGTTCTTTTGTTTTCAGATATTTGAATTTGAGAATATCGCCGTCGATGAACGCCTCAAAATTGCCGAAGCACTGGAATTTCACTCTCGGCTTTTTCTCTGCGAGAGGGGAGCGCAGGTTTTTAAGTTCTTTACGCACCTTTTCAACGGTGATAGGCTTGAGCAGGTAGCCGCTCGCGTGCATTTCGAAAGCGTCTTTCATATATTCGGAGTAACCCGTTGTGAATATGATGTTTATGCCGGGCACTGCCGCCTTTATTTTTGCGGCGAGTTCAACCCCCGTCATGCCGAACATCTGCACATCGAGAAACGCCACATCGCAGGGGTTTTCCTTCACAAATTTAAGCGCGGCTTTAGGGTCTCTGAAAGAGTTGATTTCTGCGCTCTTATCATATTTTTTTATTGCGCTGACAAGGTTTTCGAGAGCCAGCCTTTCGTCGTCAACCGCTATAATCTTCATTTGTTCTCACTCCCGGTTTTCTTTTTTATCTTCCGGTTTTCTTTGCTTTCTTCTGCGGGATTTTTGGGTATTGTGATAACCGCCTCGGTGCCTTCACCGGGTGTGCTGTTTATTTCAAGCGTAGCGGAGCACATACCGCGAAGTCTGCCCTCAACATTTTTGATTCCGTTGTGCGAAATGGTCGGGTCTTGCTCGGCGCCTGTGTCAAAGCCCACGCCGTTGTCCTTGATAGTTACGATATATGAGTCTTCCGTTTCCTTTGAGGAAATCTCCACAAAGCCTCCGCTCTCTCTGGCGCAGATGCCGTGCTTAACGGCGTTTTCAACCAGCGGCTGAAGGGTGAGCACGGGCAGCCTGAAATCCTTGCACTGTATGTCATATATGATTTCAAGCCTCTCCTCAAAGCGGAGCTTTTCTATCCAGAGATAGGTGTCCGTATGGCTGAGTTCATCCGAAAACGGGATGAGTTCGTAATTGTTGAGCGAGTCGAGATTCTGCCTGAGATAATCGGAAAACCTGCTTATTGCCTCCTGCGCCATTTCCGGGTCCTTGTCGCACAGGAAGTAGATTGTGTTCAGCGTGTTGTAAAGGAAATGCGGCTGCAGCTGTGAAACATGCAGGGCAACCTGCTGAAGTTTCAGCCTTTCCTCCTGCTCGAAGAAGGTCTTGTTTACATAGTGGATATGCATATAGAAGTAGTAGAGAAGCGCGGCGGCGGGGATAACGGAGTTTGCAACCGTAGTGTTTGTGAAAAGAGTGCTTATAATACCCGCTATGAGCACCATCGCGGCGGCGTAGATTACTATTATGCCCGAGTGGCTTCTCTTGCTGTTGAAACGCCTGAATGAAAAAACAATCAGTATAATCAGGTAAATTGCAGAGAGCACGGTGGAGCAGTAGCCGAGCGGACCGTAAACAAGCCTGTTGCTTTCATTCAGCGAAAAAACAAAGCCGTTCATAAACGCCGTGGAGCATATCAGCACATTGAGCACCGCGAGTGAAATGAGTATTAAGTAGATGTGCGATTTGTGCACAACCAGCCTTATCAGCAGCAGGATAATTATCGGCCTCAGGCCCAGTATGATAACATTGAGCAGCGTGCGCTCAAATGTTGTGTCGGCGTATCTTGCAAACACCGTGTCGCCGTAGCCCGCCACGATAATAGCGAGCGAGAGCGTGAATATCGCAAAAAACAGGTCCTTGTTATTTTTCGCGATATGCGTGTCAAGTGAGAGCACGAAGTATCCGCCGATTATGAGCATTATCGGCAAAAAGCATTCAACATAAAAAGTAAGCATATAAAAGCCTTTCTCGCCCGGCAGGCGATAAAGAATAAATCATCATATAAAATAATTATAAATTCACATACTGTATTTGTCAAATAAAATACTCTTTATATCCCGCGCGGATTGTGATATACTGATACGGTAATCAAATCTGCGGAGGATATTATGAGAATTATCAGGGAAATAAATGACGGCTGGAAGTTTACCACCGGGCAGGAAAGCACGGATGTAACCCTGCCCCACCTTGCTCCGGCGGAAAACGGCCTCTGCTTTTACGAGAGATACCTTGACGCAATACCCGAAGGCAGAGTGATACTCGAGTTTGAGGGCGTAAGTTCCGTTTGCGAAGTGCAGCTGAACTGCGTGAAACTCGGTGTTCACAAAGGCGGCTTTTCAAAATTCCGTTATGATATTACGGACAGTATCAGGCACGACTGCGTGCTCGGTGTAACCGTGTCAGGCAGTGATTTCGAAGATGTTCTTTCGCCTGCAAATCAGGGTGTATACGGAATGCACAGGGGAGTAAAACTGATTATGACGGGGGAGTGCCGATTTTCATCATCCGATTACTCGTCCGACGGGCTCTATGTCACTCCGTTTAAGAAGGACGATGTATGGTATCTCGGTATAAAGGCGCTCGTTGACTTTCCCGCTCCGGGAGCAAAAATCAGTTATAAACTGTTTGCAAATACCGGAGAAGTTTTCGCTTCAAAAATCTGTGATATCAGCGAATCCGAAACCTATATAAGATGCGGCGAGCCTCATCTGTGGCAGGGCAGGAAGGACCCTTATCTCTATAATCTGAGTGCCGAAATTATCCTTGCCGACGGCACCGTTTCCGATAACCTTACGGTGAAAACGGGCTTCAGGGATTATGAATTCAGCGCTGATGAAGGAGCAAAACTCTGCGGCGAAAAGATTGATGCCTGCGGTGTTTATCTCAACCGGACGGATGCCTTATTCGCTCTGCACAACGGCTGTGAAGCGGATTTAATCAAAGCGGACATCTGTCAGCAGAGCGAAGAGTTTTATTCATTCTGCGACGAAAACGGCATACTCGTTATTGCGGGCATACCCGCCGGCGGATTTGCGCACGGAAAACTGCAAAGCTCAAAAACGCAGCTGCTTGAACTCATAAAGCAGACTTACAATCACCCGTCAATCGTTTGCCGGAATCTCGGCAGTTGTGACTGCCCGGATGAAAGCAGGGATGAAACCGAAAACGGACTGAAAATACTTAACGCTCTTGCGAAATCCGTTGACAGCATCGGATATACTTCCTGCGATCAGCCCTTAAATCTCAGCATTTCATCATCGCTCAATTCCGTTACCGATATCGTTTTCTACAATCTCTGTGAAAATGACAAAACAGGGGAGTGGCTCAAATCCTGGCGCTCATTCAACCGCGAGAAAGTACTTGCCGTTATCTGCGATAATCCCGCCGAAATAAAGGAAAGCGCGGATTGGCTCTGCGGCATTTTTGCCTGTGACGGCAAAGCGCAGGAAACACAGAACACACAGGCAAACGCATCCTTCGGCTTTGATGACAGACTCGGCGATGTGCTTGCGAGCGAAGAAGCAAAGCGCCTTATCAGAGCGGAATTCGGAAACCGCCTTGAAGTGCTGTTTTCTCCTCTCGCAAAGCCTCTCGGCACGCTTAAAGCCGGCACGGCGATGAAACTTATGAAAAGGGCGGGAATGTCCGAAGACACGGCAACAAAACTTGAAATTTACCTTAAGTCAATAAGGAAATAAAAAAAGCGGTTCGATTTTTCGAACCGCTTTTCATTTTCATATCAATAGGGAATATCGGGAAGCACGCTGAATCTTGAAACTCTGGAATCGCTTGACAGGAAGTGAATTATATCATCGGTGGGTATGTCGGATGAAATCTTTACTATTACTCTGTAATGATATGTATCATTGTCTGATTCATCAATTTCAATTTCCTCAATCTTTGCCTTCCATTTGTTGATCTGACCCATAAACTGTTTGTTGTATTCCTGGTCTTTTTCAACATTGAAGTCAAGTGAGGTGTCAATCCAGCCCTCCGTGCCGAATTTGATGCGGTGCATGGCAAGCTGAATAATGAATACGATAAGTACGGAAAACAGGCCGATTACATACATGCCCGCGCCTATGGCAAGGCCGATGCCCGCTGTTGCCCAGATACCTGCGGCGGTTGTAAGGCCGCGCACCGTGCTGCCGTGCTTGACTATGATGCCCGCACCCAGAAAGCTTATGCCGCTGACTACCTGCGCCGCGATACGGGCAGGGTCGGCTCCGCGCGTGCCGAGGTCCACAAAGCCGTATTTTGAAACAATCATCATCAGCGCCGCAGCGCAGCAGACTATGATGTGCGTGCGCAGCCCCGCGCTCTTTGAACGGCGGCTTCTCTCGTAGCCTATTGCCGCGCCGCATACGCAGGCAACAAGAATGCGGATGCCGAAATCGAGATACTGGGATATGTTAATCTGGCTGAGGAAATATTGAATCTGCGTTCCGTTCATTTCAAATCCCTCTTTTCCTGAAATAGTATGATTAATTATTATAATTCCACAAAATAAATATTTCAAGTGATAAGTTAAAAATTCATCAATTTTCTTTTCTCTGCAAAAAAATGAGGACCGCGATTTTGTTCGCAGTCCTCTGAACTCTTGTTATTATCAGTCGCTGATGTAGGGCATCAGGGCTACCTGACGGGCACGCTTGATAGCGGTGGTGAGTTCACGCTGATGCTTTGCGCATGTGCCGGTTACACGGCGGGGGAGAATCTTTGCTCTCTCGGATGTGAATCTCTGAAGTTTGCTGACATCCTTGTAATCAATGTATTCTACCTTATCAACGCAGAAAGCGCAAACTTTCCTGCGGCCTTTTTTATTGGGCCTGCCGTTGGTTCTGTCATAAGCCATGGATTAAACCTCCTTTATAGGTTGTGAAATTCTCAGAACGGAAGATCGTCCTCGGGAATCTCTTTGAAGTCGCCTTCGTCAACAGTTGAGAATGAGGGCTCGGGCTGATATACAGCAGCGCCTTCCATTCTGCCGCCGTTGCTGTCACCTGCTTTGGGTCCGCAGAAGTGAACATTGTTGGCGATAATTTCAGTGCTTTTTCTCTTGTTACCGTTTCTGTCTTCGTAATTTCTCGTCTGAATTGAACCGTCAATGGCAATCAGGGAGCCTTTTGTGAAGTATCTGCAGATAAACTCTGCGGTATTTCTCCAGGCAACGATGTCGATGAAATCTGCCTGACGCTCCTCGCCCTGGCGGACGAAACTTCTGTCAACGGCAACGGTGAAGGAACACACGGAAACACCGGTGTTGGTCTTGTGAAGCTCAGGGTCTGCTACGAGTCTGCCCACGATTGCTGCACAATTAAGCATTACGCATCCTCCTTAGTCGTTTTTGTTGATGATGAGTGAACGAAGAACACCGTCGGTGATGTTAAGCACACGGTCGAGTTCTTTGGGGAATTCGGTATCTGCCTCGTAATAGTAAATTACGTAGTAGCCCTCGGGCTCGTCGTTGATGAGGTATGCAAGTTCGCGCTTGCCCCACTCATCAATGCTCTCGAGAGTGCCGTTTTCCTCGATCATGGCCTTGAATTTCTCAACGAGAGGCTGAACTGCTTCGTCGCCCTGCGCTACTGAGAAAATAACCATAGTCTCGTATTTGTTTGACATCCTTAAAGCACCTCCTTCCGGTCTTTGGCCACATCTGCTGTGGCAAGGATATAAAGTATATTTGTCTAATCCCGCCGCACTTACTGCGGCAATGACGGATTATAGCAGAAATAATTTATAAAGTCAAGAATTATTTATATAAAGGGAATTACCACGCGCTCCTGTCGCGGATAATCTTGAGCGTTGTGGTCTTGGGGAATTCGTCATCGCGGATTTTTCTTCTGGTTACGCGCTTGAACTGAGGCAGAGTTTCATTGACTTTCTGCACATCGTCCTTGAGGCTTTCACGCGCATTGGGGTATTCCTCTTCGTTGAGGAAAAACTCTGCGGTGATGGCGTCGTTTTCTTCGTAAACAAGCACTTCTTTAACATAATCGATGCAGATGAGTTTGTCTTCAATCTCTTCGGGGGAAACGTTTTTGCCGTTTGAAAGAACGATAAGGTTCTTCTGCCTGCCGACAAAGAAGAGAAAGCCGTCATCATCGATTCTGCCGTGGTCGCCCGTCTTGAGCCAGCCGTCATCAAACACAGCGGCGGTTGCTTCGGGGTCATTATAGTAACCCTGCATAACATTGTCGCCCTTTACGTAGATTTCGCCTACGCCGAATTCATCGGGGTTCACAATCTTAATCTCGTTGCAGGGGATGGGCTTACCGACCGAGCCGAGTTTGTAATCATCGCGGCGGTTAACGGTGACGCAGGGTGAGCACTCTGTCATACCGTAGCCGTTGATAATCTGAATGCCGAAATCGTTCATGCCGTTTTCGTATTTCGGGTCAAGGTTTGCGCCGCCTACGATAATGAACTCAAGTTCGCCGCCGAGACTGTCGATTATGGTCTTGAAGAGTTTGCGTCTGGTGTCTATGCCGACCTTGAGGAGAGCCTTGCTGATTTTAAGGCCTTTTTTGAGGGTATCCTCTTTGCCGGTCTTGCGGGCGGTGCGCCAGATTTTATCGTAAATGGTGTTGATTACAAGGGGAACTGCGGAGAAATTCTGCGGATGATACTTCTGCATATCTTTCTGCAGGTCTTTGAGGTTGTCGCAGATGTAACCCCATTCGGCGAGAAGGTAGCCCGAGAAGAGAGCACCTACCCAGCAGAATGTATGGTTGAGGGGAAGGAAGCCGATTGCATGCTCGCCTTTGTTGATTGAGCAGGAGGCGACAACGTCGCTCGTCACGTTTTTGTGAGTGAGCATAACGCCTTTGCTAAGGCCCGTAGTGCCGGAAGTGTAAACTATGCAGGCAAGGTCATCGGGCTCAATAACAGCGTCCGCACAGCGGGTATCGCCGTTTTTGATTGCTTCTCTGCCCGCTGCTTTGCACTCGGGGAAATCGGCAACATCGATGAAAACGTTTACTTTGTTTGCGGGGTCCGCTTTTACCGCGTCAACAACGCTGCAGGTTTTGTGAGTATATACAAGCGCGTCGCACTCGCATCTTACAAGCTGGCTCACAAGGTCTTCGTCTGTGAGTTTGATATCCATCGGCACTACGATAACGCCGCCGATAAGGCCTGCGTAGTAAGCAACTATCCACTCATATGAGTTTTCGGCGATAATTGCAATCTTTTTGCCTTTGGTTATGCCCTGATTATAGTAGTAGGTGCCGAGGGCTGTGATTTCATCCCAGGTCTGATTGAAAGAGCGGCGGTCCTCATTTTTGTCTTTGTCAAGGAAGACAAACTGAAGTTTATCCTTGCCTTTCTTTGTGCCGTAAATGATGATGTCCTTGAGAGTTTTGAGCTGACTGATTTCCTTGATAAATGCGGGGTCAATTGCGTATTTGTTGTTTTTTGCCACGACGGTTCCTCCGTTTCGCTTATTTTAACTTTTATATTTTATCACTTTTGTTCTGATTTTTCATTAGTCAAAACAGACAAAATGTTAAACATATCAAATAAATGTGTAACTTCACTGTACTCCGTTTGACAATGCCGTGTCCGGGTGTTATTATTTATAATGGGTTAATATGAGGCATTATGCCGTAAAAAAGCCCGGATTTCCCGGTTTGCGCAATACCGGATGTGAAAGGGGTGATACCGTGAACGAAAAACTGAAACAGCTGCGTAAAAAAGCCATGAGCCTTCCGCTGACTCCCGGCGTGTACATAATGAAAAATCAAAAGAAGGAAATCATTTACATCGGCAAAGCAAAAGCCCTTAAAAACCGCGTAAGCCAGTATTTCGGCTCACAAAACACCCACACAAAAAAAGTGCGCAAAATGGTGGAGAATGTAGATGATTTCGACTATATTCTCTGCGGCAGTGAATTTGAGGCGCTTGTGCTCGAGTGCTCGCTGATTAAACAGCACACGCCAAAGTACAATATCCTGCTCAAAGATGACAAGGGTTACAGTTATATCAAGGTAACAAACGGCGAATGGAAAAACTTTACCGCCGTCAAGCAGAAAGACGATGAAAACGCGCAGTACATAGGGCCCTATATGAGTTCATTCGGCATCACAAATGCCGTTGACAGCGCAAAAAAAGCGTTCAAACTGCCGCAGTGCTCAAAGAAATTTCCGAGAGATTACGGCAAAAGCAGGCCCTGCCTCAATTATTCAATCGGTCAGTGCAGTGCCCCCTGCGCCGGCAAAATCTCAAAGCAGGCGCACAACGAGGCGGTTGACAGAGCCCTTGATTTCATAGTCAACGGCTCTGGCAAGGTTATTGACGACCTTACGGAAAAAATGAACGCGTATTCCGAAAACCTCGAGTTTGAAAAAGCGGCAAAACTGCGCGACACCATTAATTCTATCAGGAAGATTACGGACAAGCAGAATGTTGTTGCCAACGGAATTGAGGAGCAGGATGTATTCGCCGTTGTCGGCGGAGCGGACGGAGTTAATCCGAAGGCCTGCCTTGCCGTCCTGCGTTTCAAGGACAGACGGCTCTATGATTCCGAAGATTTCATAATCGACCTGCCGGAAGATTTAATCAGCGCGAGGAAGGAACTTATTGAGAGTTATTATTCCATGCGTGATTATGTTCCGCGCAAGGTAACCCTTGACGGAGAGGCGGCAGACTCGGATCTGCTCGCTCAGTGGCTCACCTCCATCAGAGGTACAAAGGTGACCATAACCGTGCCGCAAAGGGGAGAGGCGCACACGCTCGTTGAAATGTGCAGGAAAAACGCCGCGCAGAAACTCGCGATTTATATGGGCAAAACCGGCAAAGGCACAGCCGCGCTCGACGAACTCGGGCACGTGCTCGGGCTCAAAAGTCCGCCTCAGTTTATTGAGTCATATGATATTTCGCACACCGCAGGGGCGGACAATGTGGCGGGAATGGTCGTCTTCAAAGACGGTCTTCCGCTCAAAAAATCCTACAGGCGTTTCAGCATAAAAGGTTTTTCCGGTCAGGATGACTACGCCTCTATGGCGGAAGTGATTGACAGGCGCCTTAATGAATATGAGAAAAACAAAGACTCGGGCGAAGGCTTCGGGATTCTGCCTGACCTCATCCTCCTTGACGGCGGAAAGGGGCAGGTAAACGCCGTTATGCCCGTGCTCGCAAAGCACGGTCTCGATATACCTCTTTTCGGTATGGTAAAGGATTCGCATCACCGCACAAGGGCGATTGCCACAGGTGGAGAAGAGATTGCTCTCACCTCAAAGAGAGCGGCATTCACCCTCGTTTCAACCATACAGGAAGAGGTGCACAGATACTCAGTTGAGTATCATCACAAAAAGCACGGCAAAGCCTCGGTTTCCACTTCGCTTACAAATATCGAAGGCATAGGCGAGGGCAGAGCGAAAGCCCTTCTCAGGCACTTCAAAACCATAAAGGCAATTTCACAGGCGGGTGTCGACGAGATACTTGAAGTAAAAGGTATGACAAAAAGCGCGGCTGAAAATGTGTATGCCGCTTTTCACGGGGAGTGATTATATGTTTGTTGATTCTGCAAAAATCAAAGTAAAGGCGGGTAACGGCGGCGACGGCTGTGTTTCCTTCCGCAGAGAAAAATATGTTGCCGCGGGCGGCCCCGACGGCGGCGACGGAGGCAAGGGCGGCGATATAGTTTTCAAGGTTGATGACAGCCTTACCACCCTTGCGGATTTCAGATACAAAAGAAAATATTCCGCCCCCAACGGAAGTAACGGCCAGGGAGGCAGAAAAAACGGCAGAAAGGGCGAAGACCTTGTTATTCTTGTGCCCAGAGGCACCGTGATAAGAGAAGCGGAGAGCGGAGCGGTTATGGCGGACATGTCAACCGATGAGCCTTTCATTGCCGCAAAAGGCGGCAGAGGCGGCTGGGGCAATCCGCATTTTGCCACGCCCACAAGGCAGGTGCCGAGATTCGCAAAGCAGGGTACTCCGGGCGAAGAATGGGAACTCACTCTTGAACTCAAGCTCCTCGCCGATGTCGGACTTCTCGGTTTCCCCAATGTCGGTAAATCCACATTTATTTCCGTTGTCAGCCAGGCGAAGCCGATAATAGCGGATTATCATTTCACCACCATAACTCCCGTGCTCGGAGTTATCTCAATGGGCGAGGGCAATTCATTCGTTATGGCGGATATCCCCGGCCTTATCGAAGGCGCGGGTGACGGCGTTGGTCTCGGGCACGAATTTCTGCGCCATGTTGACAGATGCAGGCTGCTTGTGCATATCATAGACGCCGCCGGCAGTGAGGGCAGAGACCCGGTTGATGATTTCAATATCATAAATGCGGAACTCGAAAAATTCAGCCCCGAACTTGCCGAGAGACCGCAGATAGTGGTCGCAAACAAAATCGACCTCGCGTCGGATGAGCAGCTTGAAAAGCTGAGAGATTATTTCACCTCACTCGGCTGTGAATACTATGAGATGTGCGCGCCGATTTCACACGGCACCAAAGAAATAGTAAGCGCCCTGTGGAACAAACTTCAGACTCTGCCGCCTATAAAGCAGTATGATTCCGAGTCCATTCCGCTTGAGATGTATGAAAAAACTCAGGATAAGGGCTTTACAATCCGCGTGGAAGACGGAGTCTATTTCGTCGAGGCACCCTGGCTCCTCAAGATTTTACAGAGGTGCGACCTTGACGATTACGAGTCGCTTCAGTATTTCCAGAGAGTGCTTAATTCCTCCGGCATTACGGACGCGCTCAGGGAGAAGGGCATAAACGAAGGCGACACCGTTTCGATTTATGACCTCGAATTTGATTTTGTAAACTGAGGTAAAACTATGTTTGCAGATAAGAAAAAAGATATCGCTTCGCTCAGCCCTCTTACGCTCGCGTTTATGGGTGACGCTGTCTTTGACCTGCTCGTCAGGGAAGAACTCGTTTCCGGCGCAAACAGACCCGTAAAGGACCTGCACAAGGCGGCAAGCGAAAGAGTGTGCGCCTCCGCGCAGAGCGACGCAATCAAAAAAATAGCGGACAGCCTTACGCAGGAAGAGGCGGATGTTTTCAGAAGAGGGCGCAATGCGAGCCCGTCGGGGCATCCCAAAAATCAGTCGGTCGGCGATTATCACTATGCTACCGGTCTCGAGTGCCTTTTCGGCTGGCTTTATCTCAAAGGGGATTTACAGAGAATAAATGAACTCTACGCTCTGATTTCGGATGAAACGGAGGCTCGCAATAAAAATGAATAAACAGAAAGAGAAAAACATTTCGGGATATATCAAAACAGGGCTCAAATGGATAATCGGCTGTCTTTGCTACGCAACGGCGGTAAACGGGTTTGCTCTTCCCAATTCCATAGCGCAGAGCGGAATGACAGGCGCGGGCGTTATTTTCCACAAACTCTTCGGCTTTCAGATAGGCGTTGTGTCATTTCTGCTTAACCTGCCGCTCCTTTTCCTTATGTGGAGATATATCGGCAGAAAAACATTTATCCGCACGATAGTCGTTACGGCAATCCTGTCACTCGCGCTCGACGGTATGGCGTGGATGTTTGCAAATGTGCTGCCCGTTTATACCGACGATAAGATAATCGCTTCTCTCGTGTGCGGACTTCTGCAGGGCACCGGTCTCGGTATAATTATGACAACCGGAGCGACTTCCGGCGGCACGGATATAATCGGCAGACTTGTGCACAAGCACTGGCCGCATATTCCCGTAGGCAAGGTTGTGCTTGTTGCCGACGGACTTATCGTAATTGCGAATATGCTCGTTTTCAGAAGTGTGAGCAGCGGCCTTTATGCAATAATAGTCGCCTATGTGAGCACCACGGTTATTGACGCTCTGCTTTACGGTATGGGCAACGGCAAGATGCTTATGATATTCACCTCAAAGGCGCAGGAGGTTTCCCACGCGATGATTACCTCATCAAGAAGGGGAGTCACGATCATTCCCGCCGTAGGCGCTTATACTGGCGAAGATAAGAATATGCTCATCTGCGTTGCCAGAAAGCACGAAATCAACGCGCTCATAAAAACCGTGAAATCCATTGACAGCGAAACCTTTATCATAGTCAGCGAAGCAAATGAAATACTGGGCAACGGCTTCACCGGGTCCATAGATGAAAAAACTTGACAATGCAAGAAGCGTTGTTATATAATTTAAAAGTTAAAAATACTTCCGAAAAGAGGTAACCATATGTCAGGCCATTCCAAATGGAGCACGATTAAACGCAAAAAAGAAAAAACCGATAATGCCAGAGCAAAGGTCTTCACCAAAATCGGCAGAGAGATTGCCGTTGTAGTGCGTGAAGGCGGTCCCGATCCCAACTCAAACTCAAAACTCAAGGACGTTATCGCAAAGGCAAAGGCAAACAATGTGCCCAACGATAATATTGACAGAATCATAAAGAAGGCCGCCGGCGAGCAGGGCGGAGCCAACTATGAAACAATTATCTATGAAGGCTACGGTCCCAAGGGCGTTGCCGTTATAGTTGAGGCTCTTACCGATAACCGCAACAGAACAGCGGGCGACGTGCGCCACTATTTTGACAAATACGGCGGAAATATGGGCCAGAACGGCTGCGTGTCCTTCCTCTTCAACAAAGAAGGCGTAATTCTTATTGAAGCCGAAGACGTTGACGAAGAGAAACTTATGGAAGACGCTCTCGAAGCAGGCGCCACAGATTTCCTTACCGACGAAGGCGTATTCGAAATCCGCACCGATCCCTATGACTGCGGTGCAGTCAGCGAAGCGCTCGCCGCTAAAGGATACAAATTCCTTTCGGCCGAAGCCGCATACATCCCCTCGACCTATGTCACTCTTACCGAGCAGGAAGATATGCAGAGCATGAATAAGATGCTGGATATGTTTGAGGATAATGACGATATCCAGGGAGTATGGCATAACTGGGAGAATATGGATGACGCCGAGTGATCCGGTCGGCGAATATACGGCAAAAATCGAAAAGACAAGTTTTTTACGGACTGCGGGTTTTTAACTCGCAGTTCTTTTTTGTGTTCAATCTGATTTGATATAAGGAATAATTGATTATTGTCTTTTCTCGGCGTCTTTTCTCCTTCGCCGTATCTATATACTGTCTTCAGTCGAAAAAACGCCGTTTTTGCTCGTCTATTCTCCTCCCTGTTGCCGTGCCTTTGAGTTAGCAACATCTAAAATAGTTTTAGATTTTTCGCTCGCCGTACCTTAGTACTGTCTTCGCTCATAAATGCGTTGTTTTCATCCTTTTCTGTTCCCTCCCTAAGTTCCACTCAGAAAGTAGCATATGAAACAAATATGAAATGGAAAACTTCTGTCATCCTGAGCGAGCGGAGCGAGTCGAAGGATCTATGTTGAGATTCCTCGACAGGCTCGGAAGGATGCTTTGTTATTTTGTAAAACTTATCCCGTAGGGTAGGGGCGGATATCATCCGCCCGCCACACAGGATATGCGGAGCATAAAACCAAAGAAAACACACTCCCCGCGGCGCGGAAATATGATGTTTTTTTGTGTTTTTACGCTTGCATTATTTCCGTTTTATGCAATAAAAAATGAATAAAACCTGACGCGTGGCGGCAGGTTCACTGCAAATTATATTCACAAAATTGTGTATGATAAAATTTGTGAAAAAGAAAATAGTTTGCCCTTTTTGGGGCTTAAAAGGGGAGGTAAAGTGAAAATCTTTACGATTTTTCCTGTGAATAACCGTTATTTTGGCGTAGTTTTTCACTTTTTTCACCGAGTTATTCACATGTGAAAGTATTGTAACTTTACGAGGCTTGCCTGTAAAGGTATATGGCTTTACAGCAAAATACTGCATAATTATGCGTATAATTATGCAGTATTTTTATGCCTGTTGTATTTAGTTTTGCAATGAATATTTCATTTTACTTTTTTGCCCTTGATATATACATTTTCGGGTGCGCTCATATCCTCCGGCAGGATAATCAGATCCGCACTTTTTCCGGCGTCGATACTGCCGGTAAATGAGTCCGCGCGGATGGCTCTTGCGGGGTTGATTGTGACAGATTTTATCGCCTGTGTGACCGGTATTCCGATTGAAATTATGTTTTTGAATTCTTCAAACAGATTTGTTACGCTCCCGGCAAGCGTGCCGTCGGGCAGGCGGGCATCTCCGCGTTTTATCACTTTCTGACCGCCCAGGTCGTATTCTCCGTCTTCGAGCCCCGCCGCCATCATGGCATCGCTTATCACTATGCTTCTGTCTTCGCCGAGCAGGCGGAAGGCGAGCCTGAGAGTGCATGGCGAAATGTGTATCGTGTCACAGATTAATTCTGCGGTAATTGTATCCGAGTCAAGCACTGCTCCTACCGCGCCCGGCTCACGCGAGGTGAGACCTGTCATTGCGTTGAAAAGGTGAGTGGCGTGGCTGAGACCGTGTCTCTCTGCCTCTTTTACCGTGCCGCAGTCTGCCGCAGTATGCGCGGCTGAAACCGTGCATATATCTTTTGCTCTGTCAATGAAGGCAAATGCGTTTTCCGTTTCCGGCGCGATATCGGCTAGTTTTACGGGGCATATTGCGTTGAGCCGTTCAAACAAATCAAAATCGGGAGGAATGATATGCTCTCCTGCCTGTGCGCCCTTTTTCGCCTGTGAAATGAACGGACCTTCCATATTGATTCCGTGAATGTAAGCACCGGGCTCATTTCCCATAACCGACTTAACAGCCTCAAACGCTTTCTTAAGGTCGCTCTCGGGCAGCGTCATAGTCGTGGGGCAGAAGGAGGTGATGCCTCTTTCAGCAAGAAATCTGCTCATTGTTTCTATTTCATCGACACTGCCGTGTGAGGCGTCCGCTCTGTTACAGCCGTGAATATGAATATCAATGAATCCCGGCAGAATTACTTTGCCCGTGCAGTCCTCACCCGGGGCGTCGGTGCGCTCTATTGATGTTATTATTCCGTTTTTAACCTTGATATCCGTTTTTACGAATTCACGGCCCGAGACAAATACGCTCGCGTTTTTAAGTATCATATTATATCTCCGATAAAAATGCCGCAGCCGGAAGCAAATCCGGATGCGGCGTTAATCATTTATGCGTTTACTTTTGATTCGATGAATTTGGCAAGGTCGCCGACGGTCTTGAGTTTGCCGATATTGTCATCGGAGAGTTCAATCTCAAATTCGTCTTCAATGCTCATGGCAAGATCAATCATATCAAGGGAGCCTGCGCCGAGGTCATCCGTAAAAGAAGAAGTTGCTTTCACAACGCTCTTGTCAAGTTCAAGCTGCTCGCTGATAATGTCGATTAACTTTTCGAGTACCATTTGTTTCCTCCTGAGGTTAAAAATTGAACGGGGTCAATGTGAAATCAACCCCGGTTATGGATTACTGATTTTCGGGAATCTCACAGCAGGAGCAGGAAACATAGTTCTCCTCTGAATCTGCCATAGCTTCTCTCTTGGCCTTAATCTGCTTGATTGCAACTACCACACCGCAGATTGCAGCGGAAATTGCGATAACGATACATACGATTTTTGCTATCTTTTTGAAAGTTTCCATGATTTCTCCTCCGTAATAAAATTGGGGACTGTTATGCTGCTTTTGATTATATCAAAGGCAAAAAATCTTGTCAATAGCAATACAGCCATGGTCACAAAAAGTTTACAACCACGGCTGTTTAATCACAAATATGTCTTTTATTTTATAAGACCTGCAAGTGCGGATTTTTTGCGGGCGGCGTTATTCTTGTGAATAAGTCCTTTTGCCGCTGCCTGATCTACCTTCTTGATTGCTTCTCTTACGAGAGCCTCGGTCTCGGGGGCGCCGGCTTCTGCCGCTGCGTGCGCTTTTTTGATAGCGGTCTTGAGAGCGGAATTACGGGATTTGTTTCTGGCAGCTCTGATTTTGCTGACTGTTACTCTCTTCTTAGCGGATTTAATATTAGGCATATCTACACCTCCTTCTTAATACGTTTTGTAATCATAACACACTTTTTTCAGGATTGCAAGAAAAAAATAAAAAAACTTTTCCGAAGCCCTGATTACCGCCGGTTCCGGAGAAAAACCGCCCTGATCCGGAGGGAATTTTGCGCTCTCCTATATAAAGAAAATAATTGTTAAGAAAAAAATATCGAAAAAAGGAAAAAAAATGCTTGCATTTGTCAAAAATATGCCTTATAATGATGCTGCAAGGGACGAAAAGGAGAGAAAAGGGTGGTTTAAACACACTTTTGCACCTAATAACATCCCATCGGCAAAAACAGGCCGGAAAAACACCGCAAAAATATATCGAAAGGAGAGGATCGTATGCCAGCCGCACCGGTGCACGAGAGTTTAGGCGGAAAAGAATACAGACTGTTTGACCAGACCCGCCGTCTTTCCATACCTTCAAAATTCAGATTCCGTTACGGCTCTACGGTTTATCTTCTGAGAAACTTCCAGGCCGAAGGAGAAGAATGTATAGTCGTTTACAACGAAGAGGATTACCTCAAGGTGTATGACGGACTGGCAAAGTCTTACGACGGCGCCGAACTTACTTTCATGCAGAGGTTCTTTTCGCAAAACATCTCCATGGCTTCAATAGATAAAGCAGGCAGAGTTTCAATCCCCGAGGATTTCCTTTCTTACGCAGAACTCAATGAGGTGCCCGGCGCTCTGCTCGTCTGTCACCCCGACAGGCTCGAACTCTGGAACGAAGGCAAATGGAACAAACTCTTCGATGTTCCCGTCAAGCCCGACTTCTCCAGATTCAACATTTCACCCAGAGGATAATTCATGGTTTTTTTTGCCTTTCATCACACCCCCGTATTGTTTTCAGAAACAATCGATGCAATCGGCGTTAAGCCCGACGGCATATACGTCGATTGCACCGCAGGTGGGGGAGGTCACTCGGCCGCGATATGCGAAAAACTCACAACGGGTAAACTCATAGCGATTGACAGGGACCCCGAAGCGATTGAAACACTTCGCACCCGCTTCGCCGATAATAATAAGGTAATAATAGTTCATAATAATTTTTTTAATATATATTCCATACTTAACGGGCTCGGCATTGGAGCAGTGGATGGCATCCTTGCCGATCTCGGTGTAAGTTCTCATCAGCTTGACGACGCGTCACGGGGGTTTTCTTTCCACAAAAACGCCCCGCTTGACATGCGGATGAGTAAGGACGGCACGAGCGCAAAAGACGTGGTAAACCTTTTGCCCGAGCAGGAACTCCGCCGTATCATTTACGAATACGGAGAGGAGCGATTTGCGCCGTCCATAGCAGCCGCCATCGTCAGGGCAAGGAATGAAAAGCCTGTTGAGACAACTTTTGAACTCAGCGACATCATTTCCTCGGCTATGCCTGCCGCCGCGAAACGCGACGGCCATCCTGCCCGCAGGACTTTTCAGGCGCTCAGGATTTATGTCAACGGCGAACTCGACGGGCTCACGAACGCGGTAACGGATATGTTCGGCTGTCTCAAGCCGGGAGGAAGACTGTGTGTTATCAGTTTCCACTCTCTTGAAGACAGGATGGTGAAGCAGGCGCTTGCTCCCCTTGCAAAAGGGTGCACCTGCCCGAAGAACTTTCCGGTATGCGTTTGCGGCAACAAACCCAAAGCAAAGCTTTTCAAACCTGTTACTCCCGGGGAAGATGAGATCCGGGAAAATCCGAGGAGCCGCTCCGCAAGGCTCAGAGTTGCGGAAAAACTTTAATCTTAAGTCAAAGGAGGGATGGCAGTGGATGAATTCGATTATGTTCCCGGTTTAGTACCTTCTCCTTTTGCGTCCTCTGCCGCTCCGAAACTTGACAGGGACGACAGTTTCCGGGAAATCGAAATCTCCGTCGGCGAATTTACAGAGGGCCCCGCTCAGGCTCCGAAAATAAGCCGGCTCAAAAAACTCATTGCTCTCACTGTTGCGGTGCTCACGGTAACGGTTATGCTCTGCAGCGTGATGTATATGAATACCAGAATCAACGAGGCGATGAAAGACATCACCGAAGTTACCGCCGAAATCAAGGAAGCGCAGGCTGAAAACGTGAGGCTTCACTCCGAACTCTCCTCAATGCTTTCCGCGGACAAGGTAAGAAATTACGCCGTATCCGTGCTCGGCATGCAGAAGATTGAAAGATATCAGATTCATTATTTCGAAAGCCGCAGTGGCAACACTGTTGTTGTTGCCGACGGCAAGTCAATGACCCCCGGCGCATAACTGATAACTAATGCTGTTTCAAGCAAAATTGGGACAGCATTTTTTGAATAAGGGCTTACCTTTCATATCCGCTTTCGAGCGGATTTCGGCTATTTTATCGGAAGATTTTCACGGCGAAAACCGTGCTCCGGCACCGGTTTTTTCATAAAAAAGGAGATCGCTTTATGGCGGATAAGATAAAAAAACACGATTATAAAAAAGCGGCTGCCGCAAATATGAAAATTGTTGCGCTTATTCTTGCGGCGGTTACTCTTGTGGTTTCAATCCGCCTTTTCGATATTCAGGTAATCCACGCCGATTATTATAAGAAAAAAGCGACCGCCGCTCAGTGGAGCGAAGAAAACCTCAGCGCCATGAGAGGCACGATTTATGATGCAAACGGCAATATTCTCGCCCGCAGCGCCCAGACCTGGCAGCTGTATACGGTGCCCGAGTATTTTACCGATGAGGATTTCAGGGAAGCGGTCTGCCGCGACCTGGCGGAAAAACTTGATTTTGATTATGACGAACTAATGGAGGAAACCACTGTTGCTCCTCCCGAGGATCCCGACGCTCCCGTTACCGCTCACAAAAAGACAATCAGAAAGCAGATGGAAAACAGCGAAAAACTGATTGTTGACTGCGGCAAATCAAGAAAAGAAGACGAAAACAAAGTATGCCTTCTGCATAAGACCTTTGAAAAAGGCGGCAAGACTTATAAATACAGCGATGTGCTCGGCCTTGATACCGACAGCAAAAGATATTACCCGATGGGTGACTTTGCCTCATCGCTTATCGGCACTGTCAACATCGACGGAAAAGGCGTGACCGGTATTGAGAGATACTATGACAGCGTCCTTTCCGGCTCGGACGGCAAGGTGACATCATACGGCACAAACCTTAATGACGATAATGAAAACATCCACGAAGCAGTGGACGGCGCAAACCTTGAACTGACAATTGACGAAACAATTCAGTACTGCCTTGACGAACAGCTCAAATCAGTTTACAAGAGCAGCGGCGGCATAGGCGCATACGGCATCGTAATGGATGTAAACACCGGAGCAATTCTCGGTATGGACGCCGTCGGATACAAGGGAGGCTACAATCTCAGCGACCCCAACACGGTCAACAGTTATTATGAACATGAGGCGGACAGACTCTCCTCGTCCGATAATTTCGAACTTCTCGAGGAATACCTGAAAAAAGATCCCGAAGTCGAGGTAAAAGCGGAAGATATCGAAGAAATCGATTCTTACGAAGAGAGAACCGCTCAGCACAGAAAATGGCTCAACCATTTCTTCCGCCTTGAGCAGTGGAACAACTACATTGTTTCGGAAACTTATCACCCCGGCTCCGTTTTCAAGATTTTCCTGACCGCCGCGGCGATTGAGGAAAACATACTTCCCGCCGATTATTCCTACTACTGCGGCGGCTCGATATCCGTTGACGACAGAGTATTCAACTGCCACAGTTCATGGCATGGCTCGCAGGATCTCAGGCACGGCCTTATGAACTCCTGCAACCCGTTCTTTGTTAAACTCGGCCTTACACTCGGCCCCGAACTGTTCTTCAAATATTTCAAGGCTTTCGGCTTTACCGAAAAGACCGGAATCGAAAGTTATGAAGAAGCCAATTCCATTTACTATGCCGAGGATGAACTTACAAGAGTTACTCTCGCGAGTGAGTCCTTCGGTCAGACATTCAGCATAACCCCGATTCAGGTTATTACCGCAATATCAGCAATCGCAAACGGCGGCTATCTTATGCAGCCCTACCTTGTTGCAAAAGAAACGGACGCCGACGGCAACGTGATAAAGCAGACTGCTCCCACCGTGAAACGTCAGGTAATATCCGAAAAAACCGCCGCCGAAGTCGCGTCGATGATGGAAGATGTCGTAAAGAGCGGCACGGGTAAAAACGGATATGTCGCGGGTTACCGCGTTGCGGGTAAAACCGGTACAACGCAGAAGTATCAGGTGAAGGGCACTTACATTGCCTCATTCGGCTGCTTCGCCCCCGCGGATAACCCCGAAATCGCGGTATTGATTATAGTTGACGAGCCTCAGAGCGAAATCAACGGCTCCATGGTATGCGCGCCCGTTGCGGCAAAGGTGGTTGAAACCACGCTCGAATATCTCGGAGTTGAAAGACAGTATAACGAAAAAGAACTGGATGAACTCGATACCGCCACACCCGGCGTTATCGGCAAAGATCCGGATTCTGCCGAAGATATACTTGAAGAAGCGGGCTTCTCCGTCAGAGTTATAGGCGACGGAGACAAGGTTGTCAGTCAGAGCCCCGCAGGCGGCCAGACAATACCGAAAGGCGGCGTGGTTGCCCTTTATACCACACAGGATGACGAAGATAAACTTGAAGTGACCGTACCCGACCTCAGCGGACTGAGAGTCAGCGAAGTCAAGAAATATGCTGCTTCGGAAGGCGTGAACATCAGAGTGTCGGGCAACTCCGGCAGCGGAGTGGTGTCTTACGACCAGAGCGTTGAAGCGGGCACATCCGTCGAATACGGAACAATAGTCACGGTGTATTTCAAGTCTTATGAAAATATAGGCGACGCGACCTGATTTAAGCTCCTTACCGCGTAAGAAGTTTACGCACGGCGCACACGGAGGATAACAGATGAAAATTTCCGATCTGGTTGCCGGAATTGATTATCGCGGCAATTTTGAAAATAAAGAAGCCGGCTGCATTACCGACAATTCCGCCAAGGTCTGCCCTGGCTGCATATTCGTATGTATCCGCGGCAATCATTTTGACGGCCATACCAAGGCGGCAGAGGCTCTTGAAAACGGCGCTGTTGCCGTTGTGACCGAGCGAGACCTCGGACTTGACAATCAGATAATCGTAAGCGATACGAGAAAAGCCTACACCCTCCTCTGCGCCGCTTTTTACGGCCACCCCGAGAGAAAACTCAAAATGATAGGCATCACCGGCACAAACGGAAAAACAACCACCGCTTTTGTTATGAGGGGAGCGCTCGAAAAACTCGGATGCAAGGCGGGTATGATAGGCACGGTAAAAAATGTGATAGGCGATACCGAAGAGCCTGCCGCGCTTACAACTCCCGACGCAAACGACCTTTTTGCCCTGCTCGGAAGGATGGCTGACGCAGGATGTGAATACTGCGTGATGGAAGTGTCGTCACAGGCGCTTGCCCAGAGAAGAGTTGAGGGCATACGTTTCGCCTGCTCCGTTTTCACAAACCTTACGCGTGACCATCTCGATTACCACGGCACTGCCGAAAACTATATGGCGGCAAAGCATCTGCTCTTTGAAAACAGCGACATCGCCGTAATCAATATTGACGATGAAGCGAGCGATTATATGATGAGCGGCACACCCTGCCGCAACATCACTTTTTCGGTTGAAAAAAACAACTGCGATTATTCTGCAAAGAATATCAGATGCAGCGCCAAGGGTGTTAAATACGAAATAGTATCAAACGAAGGCATCGGCAGGGTTTCATTCGGAGTGCCGGGCGAATTCAATGTATATAATTCAATGGGCGCGGTTGTAGCGCTTACCGAACTCGGTTTCGATATGAAAGAAGTTATTGACGCCGTTTCGCTCAGCAAAGGCGTTCCCGGCAGAATGGAAGTTGTGCCGACCGATACACCTTATACCGTAATTGTTGACTACGCTCACACGCCGGACGGCCTCAAGAATATTCTTCTCTCGCTCAGAAAGATAACAGAGGGCAGAATCATAGCGGTATTCGGCTGCGGCGGAGACAGAGACAGAACGAAGAGACCCATTATGGGCGAAATCGGAACAAACCTTTCCGACATCGCCGTAATCACCTCCGATAATCCGAGGACCGAAGACCCCGTTGCGATAATCGATGAAATCCTTACGGGGGTTGAACATCACAGAAACAAGAAGATTATAGTTGAACCCGACAGGACAGCCGCAATAAGAAAGGCCCTTGAAACCGCACAGCCGGGAGACGCGGTTGTGCTTGCGGGAAAAGGACACGAAACATATCAGATTCTCTCCACCGGTAAAATTCATTATGACGAGAGAGAAGTAGTGGCACAGATACTCGCCGAAAAATAACCGACACCATACGGAGAATTACAATGATACCTCTTACATACAAAGAGGCGGCGGCAGCCGCAGGAAGCGAAACGGCGCTTGAAGGCAGATTTGACAGCGTAAGCACCGATTCGAGAAAAATTGAAAAAAACAGCCTGTTCATTGCGCTCTCCGGAGACAGATTTGATGGTCACGAGTTTGCCGCAAGCGCTCTTGAAAAAGGCGCGGGCGCAGTTGTCGTACATAAGGACTGCGGTCTCGGTGACAGGCAGATACTTGTGGGCAATACGGGTGAAGCGCTGCTCGCGATTGCCGGCTATTACAGAAGCCTTTTCAATATACCCGTTGTGGGCATAACCGGCTCGGTCGGCAAGACAACGACCAAGGAAATGACCTACATGGTTATAAACTCCAAATACAACACGCTTAAAAACGAGGGCAACCTCAATAACGAGATAGGCGTGCCTCTCACGCTTTTCAGGCTCGAAAAATCTCACGAGGCGGCTGTGATTGAAATGGGTATGAACCATTTCGGTGAAATCTCCAGAATCACAAAAGCCGTAAGACCCGATGCCGCGATTATATCCAATATCGGCGTTTCCCATATTGAAAATCTCGGCTCAAGAGAGGGAATACTCAAAGCGAAACTTGAAATACTTGACGGTATGAAAGAGGATGCCCCTCTTATCCTTAACGGCGATGACGATATGCTCTGCAAAGCCGAAACAGGCTCACATCCCGTCATCAGATACGGAATTACGAATTCTTCCTGCGCTTACAAAGCGCTTAACATTACCTCCACAGATGACGAAACCGATTTTGCCGTCGGTTTCGATGGCGGCCCTTTAGGGGTTTGCCTTCCCTTCAGGGGCCGCCATAACATCTACAATGCCCTTGCCGCGATTGCGGCGGGCGGATGTCTCGGCATAAGCGTTGCCGACGCCGCCGGTGCGCTCAAGGAATACCGCACCACGGGCATGAGACAGAAAATAGTAAAAAGAAACGGCATCAGTTTCATTGAAGACTGCTATAACGCATCACCCGATTCGCAGAAGGCGGCGCTCGAAGTGCTGGGCTCTATGAATCAGGGCAGAAAGATAGCCGTGCTCGGCGATATGCTCGAACTCGGCTCTTACAGCGAAACGGCGCACACGCTCGTGGGCGAATATGCCGCGGATAACGGAGTTGATATTCTCTACACTTACGGCGAATCATCCGCCGCAACGGCAAACCGCGCAAAGGAAAAGGGCGTTAAGGATGTAAGGCATTTTACCGATAAAATCGACCTTGCGCTCGACCTTGCCAATGAACTGAGAAGCGGCGATTCGGTGCTTTTCAAGGCAAGCAGAATGATGAAATTTGAAGAGATAATTTATAAAGTGTTCGACGTACTCGGACTTGAAGACTGACACGGAAAGGGGGAGACGGAAACGGACAGCAATGCAAATGTCAATGCTCAGCCCGCGCAGAAGAGCGGGGAAGCAAAGCAGATAATAATCGATGAACTCAAGCAGATAGTTTTCGGCCCTCTTGACGCCTTCAGGGGTTTCGCCAAGGGGGCGCGAGTCATATTTACAGCCTCAAAAGTCGACCTTGCATATCTGAGCACCGTTATAGTGCTGCTCGCTTTCGGTCTTGTTGTTCATTACTCGGCAGGCTCAAACACAAGCAATCAGCTTGAGCAGATGAGAAACGCGCTCCTGGGCATAATCGCCATGATCGGGATTTCTTTTATCAAAGTTGATGTCTATAAAAAGATTTCGTCATTTATGATGGCGATGGCGACCCTTCTGATGTTTGCCGTGCTCTTCGCGCCCGAAAAAAACGGCACGCACCGCTGGATAGGCGGCATACAGCCCTCCGAGGTCGGCAAGATAACTCTTATAATGTTTTTTGCTTATCTTCTTGATAAATACAAGACAAAAAACAAGAGCATAAAAACTTTCGGCGTTTTCCTAGCCATGACGGTATTCTTTGCCGGGATGATATTCCTTGAAACCCACCTTTCCGGCACAATTCTTTTCCTGTGCATAGGCTATGCGATGATGTGGTACGGCGATATGCCGAAAAAATACTTCCTCTTTTTCACGGCGTTTGTGCTTTTATTCGCGGCGATTTTTGTGCTCAAACCCGAAGGCTTCTGCCCGCCTCTCAAGGAGTATCAGGTTGACAGAATAGTCGTGTGGAAAAAGGTTCTTTTCAATAAAGAAATTACCGCAAAAGAGCGCATAGGAAATGCGCGTCAGGTGCTTCAGTCCCTTTACGGCATTGGCTCGGGCGGCTTCTTCGGCAAAGGCTACGGCAACTCCGGCCAGAAGATAAGCAACCTTTCCGAAAAGTCAAACGACTTCATTTTTGCCGTGCTCGGCGAAGAACTCGGCTTTGTGGGCGGCATTATAATTCTTGTGCTTTTCGGAGCGCTCGTTTTCTTCGGCTTCCGTATTGCTCTCAATACAAAATCCTACTACGGCACACTGCTTGCCATGGGCATTTCAACCCAGATGGCTCTTCAGGTGATTATCAATATTTCGGTTGCCACTTCTCTTCTGCCCAACACAGGCATAAGCCTTCCGTTTTTCAGCGACGGCGGCTCGTCGCTGTTTATGACTCTTGTCAGTATGGGACTTATGCTCGGTGTATCAAGAGATTCGGCTGGAAATCCGGAGGAGGAAGAAAATGCTTAAAGCACAGAAAATTCTTATTGCCGCAGGCGGCACGGGCGGTCACATCAATCCCGCTCTCGGCACGGCAGGTTACATAAAAGAGAAAAATCCCGATGCACAGATAGTCTTTGTGGGCACGGCGGACAAAATGGAGGCAACCCTTGTTCCTAACGCCGGCTACGAACTTCGCACCATTGAAATAAGCGGATTTTACCGCTCTTTCAAGTGGGAGGATATAAAGCACAATCTCGGTACTCTTTCAAAACTTCTCAAAGCCTCCTCTCAGGCAAAGAAGATAATCAAAGACTTCAAGCCTGACCTCGTGATAGGCTTCGGCGGTTATGTGAGCGGCCCCGTACTGCGTATGGCGGCAAAGATGAAAATACCTACCGCCGTGCACGAGCAGAACGCTTTTCCCGGAGTCACCAACAAGGCGCTCGCCGGCAAGGTTGACAGGGTGATGCTCACAAACGAAAAAGCAAAAGAATATATGAAATGCAAGAATCCCCCGGTTGTCACGGGACTTCCCGTAAGAGGTGACCTGCTCAAGGTGAGCAGGGAGGAGTCAATCGCGGCTCTCAACCTCGGCGGCAAACCGCTCGTGCTTTCAATGGGCGGCTCACTCGGGGCAAGGCCGATAAATGAAGCGGTCTTCGGCATGATTCTCAATAAGTATAAAGACAGGGACTGTGTGTTCCTTCACGCTACCGGAAAAAACGGCACATCCTTTGCTCACGACCTTGAGGAAAAAGGCGTGAATCTTGAGGAATACCCCGATGTCCGTATCTGCGAATATATTGATATTCCCAAATGCCTTCCCGCGGCCGATCTTGTAATCTGCCGCTCGGGCGCAAGCACTCTGAGCGAACTTCAGGTGCTCGGCAAAGCGTCAATTCTGATTCCGTCACCCTATGTTGCGGAAAACCATCAGTATCATAACGCGATGGCGCTTGTGAACAACAACGCCGCGTTTATTATCGAAGAGAAAAACCTTACTCCCGAAGCCCTCGAAAAAGCGGTCAATGAGCTGCTGGCGGACAGAGAAAAACTTGCCGAAACAGGCAGAAACGCGGGCAAAATGGCGGTAACCGACGCCTGCGAAAGAATCTACGATACCTTATGTGAAATAGTTCAGGAGTAACGATATGAGCGACAGCAAAAAGCCGGCTGCCGGAAAGACAGGCGGTAAGAAACGCTCCCGGGTAAGCCCGAAATTCAAAAAAATACTTCTTGTTATATGCGCCGGTATTGTGCTTGTATGCGCTTTTGTATGCGCGGTATTTTTCGGCGTTTTCAGAATCAGACATGTCACGGTGAAAGGGGAGGTGCCCTACACCGCGCAGGAAGTGGTTGAGGCGGCAGGCATACCTTTCGGCAAAAACCTCTTTTTAACAGATTATGATTCGGCGATTGAAAAAATAAGCACTTCCCTGCCTTACACCTCAAATATCCGCATCACCAAAAAACTTCCGTCAACCGTTCTTATTCTGGTGGATACGGCAAAGCCGGTTTACGGCGTGATGCTGCCCGGCGGCACCTACGCAATCACGGATGAAAATCTCAAGGTGCTTGAAATAGGAGCCGAACTTACACCCGGCACAATGATGGTTGAGGGCTACAGCGGCAGCGGCGTGAATGCGCTCGGGAAACCGCTTCCCTTCGGCAATCAGGTGGATGACGAAAGCATAAAAGAGGCGCTCGCCGCGATTTCGTCGGCGGTGAACGAATCCGGAATGCAGGGTATAGAACTCATCAACATTTCAAACCCCGACGGCATCTATATCCTTTACGACGGCAGGATAATCATAAGGCTCGGCAATGCGAGCGATGTGCTCAAAAAACTCAGCCTCGCACAGAAAAGCATAGAGGAGGAAAACAAACTTTCAACCTCGCAGTACGGTGAACTCAATGTCACCGCGGCCGGCAGAGCATCCTTTATGCCGAGGGACTACAAGGATATGACCGAACTTGTAGACTATATGGCGCGTAAAAGCGCGCAGGCCGCAGAGCAGGGCGAAGAAGAGGATACCGGAGAGCCTGACGAAGACACCGGAGAAGACGATGAAACCGGTGAAGAAGACGAAGAATACTAAGATTATGACAATAGTTACAGTGAAGACGACGAATAAAATAAAATTTCTGTGAGAAAAATAACTTGTAATTTGTTAAAGTCTATGATAATATAATTCTGTCTTTATAGATTATATGGAGGTAAATCAAATGGCATTTGAATTTGACAACGATTTTGAGAGTGCGGTTCAGATAAAAGTCATCGGCGTAGGCGGTGGCGGCGGAAACGCAGTCAACAGAATGATCGAGGAAGGCATCCAGGGCGCGGAATTCATAGCAGTGAATACCGACAAACAGGTCCTCGTGAAATCCAAGGCAACCCACAAAATCCAGATTGGGGAAAAATCAACTCACGGCCAGGGCGCCGGCGGCAAACCCGAGGTTGGCCAGCAGGCGGCGGAGGAAAGCAAAGACGCTATCTCCGATGCTCTTAAGGGCACCGATATGGTCTTCATTACCACCGGTATGGGCGGCGGCACAGGCACAGGTGCGGCTCCCGTTATCGCAGGTATTGCAAAAGAGATGAACTGCCTCACCATAGGCGTTGTTACCAAACCCTTCAATTTCGAAGGCAGAAGAAAGATGAACGAAGCCCTCAAGGGTATCGAAGAGCTTTCAAAGAATGTTGACTCTCTTGTGGTTATTCCCAACCAGAAGCTTCTCTCCGGCGAAAACAAGAGCACTCATTTCAAAGATGCTTTCGCAAAGGCGGACGAAGTCCTTCTTCAGGGCGTCAAGAGCATTTCCGAACTTATCACAGTTCCCGGATTCATCAACCTTGACTTTGCCGATGTTACCAGCGTTATGAAAGACGCAGGCTACGCTCATATGGGCGTCGGCAGAGCGAAGGGCAAAGAAAAGGCTGAAGCCGCAGCACTCGCTGCTATTTCCAGCCCGCTTCTCGAAACATCCATCTCCGGTGCGAAGGGTGTTATCATCTCCTTCACCGCATCCGAAGATATCGATATCGAAGAGATTGAACGTGCGGCAGACCTCATCACCGAGAGCGCTCACGAAGATGCGAACATCACCTGGGGTATCGCGTTTGACCCGAACCTTGATGATGAACTCGTTATCACCGTTATCGCAACAGGTTTTGATTCAGCAACCGGTATCACACAGAATGTGAATTCCGCTTCCGCAAGTCCCTTCTTCAGGGCTGCTGCCAAAGCAGAAACTCCCAAAGCCGCTCCCGTAAAGCCCGCATCAGACGGCCCGAGCATCCCCCGCAAGACCGATTCTGCGGATGCATCCGCTGAGCCCGCCGCTCCTTCCATCCCCGGCAAGAGCGCAAAGGACGAAGCCCCCGCTTCCGACAGCATCAACGACGATCAGTTCTTCCTTTCAATTAACGACCTCATCAAGAAAGACTGATTTTGCAAATGAAAATCTCCGCCGCAAAAGTTCGCTTTTGCGGCGGTTTTCATTTCTTTTTAAAATCAAAATACTTGACAAACCTCAATTATTACTTTATACTTATAAATCGCTGTGAGATATTCGGCATTTATGGTGGTTATAGCTCAGCTGGTTAGAGCGCCAGGTTGTGGCCCTGGAGGTCGAGGGTTCGAATCCCTCTAATCACCCCATTTTAATTATAAGCGCAGAGCGATCTGCTC
>JAEEHB010000055.1 GCA_016280595.1 Clostridiaceae bacterium
ACCTCAAAGAGATGAAATTTGTGCATATTTGCAGGTTTTGACGACGAGGAATACTTGGCTGTATTCCGAGGAGGAAACCCTGCATAAGATGTGCAAAGGTCGCTCTTTGAGGCATTACTGTTTTATGACCCTCCGCCCTTTCGGGGGTGCTCTGTTTTCATTTTATTATTAGTTTTTATTCGTGAGCGCTTGTACCTTCAAAGCGGTCGAGTGTTAAGTTTCCGGCGTTTTCGCAGTCAATCGCGTCTGCGTATTCGTCACACACTCTGCCCCAGCTGACTTTTGATTTAGATATTTTCACATTGTCTGCGTATCTTATGCAGAAGCCCGAATTTTTATGTTTTTCAACCTCTCTGCCGATGCCCGGGCGCAGGTCGTAAAGTCCGCTTTCCCATTTTGAGGATTTGTCAAGCGTGATACTGCAGTTTTCAAACAGCACATCTTTAATCCTGTTTTCCTCTGTGCCGTGTATCAGTACGCCGTTTTCGCCTTTTGCGGTGATGTTGAAAAACCTGATGTTTTCTATACTGCCGCTCTTCGTGTTTTCGTCGCGGTTAAATGTGGTTATCACTATCGGCTCGGCGGTGCCCCACCAGTCGGGGCAGAAGCGTCTTGTTTCGATTATGATATCCGAATATGAAACATTTTCAACACAGCCGCCGTCTCTTATCTGGATTGAAAGCCCTCTGTTTGAGCGGCTTATGATGCAGTTGCTGACCAGTATATTTCTGAAATCTCCCACGCCCTCTGTGCCGATTTTAATCGCGGCGGAGGTTGAAACGAGCGTACAGCCGCTTATGATTATGTTTTCGCACGGTCCGTATTCGGAATTGCCTTTTGATGTTTTAAGGCAGATGCAGTCGTCCGCGCACTCGATATGGCAGTTTGTAATCCTGACATTTGAGCAGTGGTCGGGGTCTATGCCGTCGGAGTTTGCCACGTCAAGGTCGTTGAGAATACGGATGCTGTCAATTCTCACATCGTCACACCCTGCGGGGTGCAGAGTCCAGAAAGGGGCATCCTTTACACAGAAATCGCGCAGGGTGATATGGTTGCTCTTTTCAATATATATGACTGTCGGGCGGGGATAAAAATCGCCCGTGACATAATACCTGTCTTTTCTTTTCACAAATGAATGACCGTTTGCGTCAATCAGACCTTCACCGCTGATTGAGCAGAAATCCGCCTCATAAGCGTATATAAATACAAAACTCGGTTTGCCCGTCACGGGGTTTCCGATGAGGGCTGTCTTCGGGTCGTTTATCTGCATATTAGGGCGGAAGTAACCTTCAATATCGCCCGTAGCCTTAAGCACGGCGCCTTTCTGAATGTGCAGGTCAACATTTGCCTTAAGGTGAATTGAACTGCTGTAAAAGGTTTTGCCGCTTTCAAGCACTACTCTGCCGCCGCCGTTTGAGGCGCATTCGTCAATCGCTTTCTGAATTGCGGCGCTGTCGTCCGTTTTGCCGTCTGCGAGTGCGCCGTATGAAATTGCATTGTATTCTTTCATATCAGTATCCGTTAATCTCCTTGCGCTGCATCGCGCCGAGTATTTTTCCTCTCACGTTTCCGTATTTCTTTTCGAGCGAAGAGAGAAACTGCTTCACTTCCTCGCGCTCCGTGTTACCGTCTGCCGGGCAGCTGCTCGGCTTTACGGGCAGGTTTTCCCTGCGGGCAACTCTTGCGCAGTCGCTTTCCCTCGCGTATATCATAGGCCTTATCACCGTAACCTCTTTTCTGTCAAGGTAGGTCACAGGCTGAAAACAGTCGAGCGTGCCGCCGTTAAACAGATTCATAATAAAGGTTTCCGCCACATCGTCAAGGTGATGCCCGAGCGCGACTTTATTGCAGCCCTGCTCAATCGCCGCAAGGTTTAGAGCACCTCTTCTCATTTTTGAGCAGAGCGAACACGGGTTGCTCTCCTGACGCACCTCAAATATCAGTTTGTAAAGATTGGTCGGCTTTATTATGTGCTTAACGCCTATGCTTTCGCAATATGCGGTTATTTCCGAAAAGTCCGTTGGCTCGTTGCCGAACTGCATATCAACGGTGATTGCAACCAGGTCAAACGGCTCGGGGTAAAAAGATTTCAGTTTTGCCATAGCGGCAAGCAGCGAAAGCGAATCCTTGCCCGCGCTTACACCTACCGCGATTTTGTCGCCGTTTTGTATCATATCATAATCCTGACACGCGGCGCGCATATATCCGAGAAGTTTCTGCAACTTATATCACCTACTCAACAATAACCGGCTCAACGCTCAGGCATTTGCCCGTACCGTTGTCAATTTCAAAAATACACCCGTTCATAAAGCACGGGCCGTCTGCGGCGTCAAAGCGGGTGGGCAAACCCGTACGTATATATCTTACGGAAAGCTCGGGTTTAACGCCGATTACGGAATCCTTAACGCCCGTCATACCTATATCCGAGATAAATCCCGTGCCGCCGGGCAGTACTCTTGCGTCCGCTGTTTGCACATGCGTATGCGTGCCGAAAACGGCGCTTACCCTGCCGTCAAGGTGATATGCAAGGGCGGCTTTCTCGGCTGTCGCCTCCGCGTGAAAATCCACAATAATACTTTTACAGCGTATTTTTGAAAGTATCTCGTCTGCTGTGTCAAACGGATTTGCGCAGTCTTCCATATACACTCTGCCGGAAAGGTTGATAACCGCAACCTGCGTATAGCCGAGGTCAATTACGGCGTAGCCTTTGCCGGGCGCCTCGCGGTGATAGTTGGCAGGTCTTATTATATCCGCCCTCTCATCGAGAAAGTCATATATTTCTTTGCGGCGGAAAACGTGATTGCCCGTTGTGATTATGTCCGCTCCGCTGTCGAATATATGATTTGCGCTCGAGGGCAATATGCCGTTGCCTACGGCTGAGTTTTCGCCGTTGACGATTGTGAAATCTATGCTTTTCAGTTTTTTGAATGCGGGCAGGCGGGCTCTGAGAAATTCACAGCCTCTGTCCGATACAACATCGCCTATTGCAAGTATATTCATCGTATTCACCTAAATAAAAGGCGGAAGCCGAAAGACCTCCGCCCGCTCTTTTTTACTTCGCTATACCCTGAGCCCTGGTTTCTCTTATGAGATTGACTTTGATTTCACCGGGGTAGTCCATGGTGCTTTCAATTTTCTCAGCAATTTCTTTTGCAAGAATAACCATTCTGTCATCACTGATTTTCTCGGGATTGACAATGATTCTGACTTCTCTGCCCGCCTGGATGGCGTAAGCCTTGTCAACGCCTTCAAATCCGGTTGTGACCTCTTCAAGAGCCTGCAGACGCTTGATGTAATTCTGAAGGTCTTCGCGTCTTGCGCCGGGTCTTGCCGCCGAAATGGCGTCGGCCGCCTGTACGAGGATGGCGGTAATGCTCTTGGGCTCTACCGTGCCGTGATGCGCTTCAATCGCGTTGAGAATAATATCGTTTTCTTTATATCTCTTGGCAAATTCTACGCCGAGGGCAACGTGTGTGCCTTCCATCTCGTGGTCAAGCGCCTTGCCGATATCGTGAAGAAGACCGGCTCTCTTTGCGCTCTTGACATCGGTGCCGAGTTCCTGCGCCATAAGGCCTGCTATATAGGAAACTTCAAGCGAGTGGTTGAGCACGTTCTGGCCGTAACTTGTGCGGTATTTGAGTTTTCCGAGCAGTTTTACTATCTCGTGGTTTACATTGTTTACGCCGGCCTTGATAACCGCTTTTTCGCCGGTCTGCTTAATTGTCTGCTCAACTTCGCGTTTTGATTTTTCAAACAGTTCTTCGATTCTCGCCGGGTGAATTCTGCCGTCCTGAATAAGTTTTTCAAGAGTAAGGCGTGCAACTTCTCTGCGTACCGGGTCGAATGATGAAACGGTGATTGCTTCGGGTGTGTCATCGATGATAAGGTTAACGCCCGTAATCATTTCGAATGTGCGGACATTTCTGCCCTCTCTGCCGATGATTCTGCCCTTCATATCGTCATTGGGAAGGGCAACGGTTGATACTGTGGCTTCTGCGGAGTGGTCTGCAGCGCAGCGCTGAATCGCCGTAGCGATAATCTCCGCCGCGAGAGCGTCGCTCTCGTCTTTGGTTCTCTGGGTGAATTCCTGAATTTTGACCGCTTTTTCGTGGTCGAGTTTGTCCTCAAGTCTGCTGAGAATGTATGCCTTTGCCTGCTCCTGTGAGTAGCCGGATATTCTTTCGAGGTTTGCCATTTCGGCGTTTTTGAGCCTCTCAAGTTCTTCCATTTTTGCGTCGGCTTCTTTCAGTTTGCCTTCAAGGACTTCTTCTTTCTTTTCGAGGTTGTCGGTCTTTTTGTCAAGGTTTTCTTCTTTCTGGTTGAGTCTTCTTTCAAGCCTCTGAACTTCGGAGCGTCTTTCACGCAGCTCTTTTTCGGTTTCTGTACGCTGCTTGTGGATTTCGTCTTTCGCTTCGAGTATGGCTTCTTTCTTTTTCGCTTCTGCTGTTGTCATCGCTTCGCTGACAATTTTCTTTGCTTCTTTTTCAGCTGAGCCGATGGCGGCTTCCGCCACTTTCTTTCTATGAGCAACGCCGATAAGGTATCCGGCTATGATGCCGACTACGATGCCTGCGGCGATACCGATCAGAATTTTAATCAAGCTTTTTCCTCCTTTACCGTAAATTCTGATTAGACCCGGGGGAGCAAAAGACACACTCCCGCGGCCGGAAATATATGTTTTGCAGATACAAAATCATTCAATGGAGCCCGGGTAAAACAGATTAACCCATTAAACACCATTGTAGTAATAATACAATCATATAAATATAATGTCAAGATTTTTATTCATATTTTGTATAAAAGTTGTTGACAATAACAATATATAGTGCTAATATTACTTGCAATAAGAAATCGTTGAAGCAGAAGTCTTATCCGTATTTCCCGGTTTCAGAGAGCCGCCTCACGGCTGAAAGGGCGGTAACAGGGCAGGGTAAGATACCACTGCCGAGTGCCTCCGAAACAAGGTGTGCCGTATGGCTGCGTTAAGGCCTTCAAGTGCCGGCTTTACCGGAATACGGGTGGAACCGTGGGATTATATCTCATCCTGTTTTCAGGATGGGATTTTTTGTTTTCTCCCGGTGCACAAAAGAAAAATAATTTCGAAAGGATGAATAATATGGTAAAAGTAACTCTCAAAGGCGGAGTAGTAAAGGAATTTGACAGCGGAATTACCGCCGCCGAAATCGCAAAGAGCATAGGTGAAGGCCTCTATAAAGCTGCCTGTGTCTGCAAGATAAACGGCGAAGTCAAGGACTTAAGAACTCCCGTAAACGAAGATTGTGAACTTCAGATTTTAACATTTGATGATGAGGACGGAAAAAGGACCTACCGTCACTCCGCTTCTCACGTGCTCGCTCAGGCGGTGAAAAGGCTTTACCCCGCTGCAAAACTCGCCATCGGTCCGGCTGTTGACAACGGCTTCTACTATGACTTTGATGTTGACGAGCCCTTCACTCCCGAGGATGTTGAAAAAATCGAGGAAGAGATGCGCAAAATCATTAAGGAAGATCTGCCCATCGAGTATTTCGAGATGACACCCGACGAAGCGATTTCTTATTATGAAAATCTCGGCGAAATCTATAAGGTTGAACTTATCAAAGAGCATGCCGACAAAGGCGAAAACATCAGTTTTTATAAGCAGGGCGAGTTCACGGAACTCTGCGCGGGTCCTCACATTATGTCAACCGGCAGAATAAAGGCTTTCAAGATTACCTCCTGCACGGGCGCTTACTGGAGAGGCAACGAGAAAAACAAGATGCTCCAGCGCGTTTACGCCACCGCCTTTACCAAAAAGGATGAGATGGAAGCATACCTTGCATCCGTTGAAGAGGCGAAGAAAAGAGACCACAATAAACTCGGCAGAGAACTTCACCTGTTTACAACGGTTGATTATATCGGTCAGGGTCTCCCCATTATGCTGCCCAAGGGCGCCAAAATCATCCAGCTTCTTCAGCGCTTTGTTGAGGATGAAGAGGCTCGCAGAGGCTGGCAGCTCACCAAAACGCCGTTTATGGCAAAGAGCGATCTTTACAAGATTTCAGGCCACTGGGATCACTATAAAGACGGTATGTTCGTTCTCGGCGACGAGGAAAAGGACGACGAAGTGTACGCCCTTCGCCCGATGACCTGCCCGTTCCAGTATCAGGCTTATCTCAACGAGCCCCGTTCATACAGAGACCTTCCCCTCAGATATGACGAAACCTCCACGCTCTTCCGCAACGAGGCTTCCGGCGAAATGCACGGCCTTATCAGAGTGCGTCAGTTCACGATTTCCGAAGGCCACCTTATGTGCAGGCCCGACCAGCTCGAGGATGAATTCAGAAACTGCCTTGAACTTGCCATTTATATGCTCAAAACGCTCGGTCTCTATGAGGATGTTTCATACAGATTCTCACAGTGGGATCCCGATGACAGAGAGAAATATATCGGCACCGAAGAGCAGTGGGATGAAGCACAGAGCACGATGAAGAAAATCCTTGACGATATTGGTATTTCCTATAAAATCGGTATCGGAGAAGCCGCCTTCTACGGCCCGAAACTTGACATCCAGATCAAGAATGTTTTCGGCAAGGAAGACACGCTCATTACCATCCAGATTGACCAGATGCTTGCTCAGCAGTTTGATATGGTTTATACCGATTCCGACGGCTCCAAGAAGAATCCCTACATCATTCACCGCACATCAATCGGCTGCTATGAAAGAACGCTCGCTCTTCTTATCGAAAAGTACGCCGGCGCTTTCCCGCTCTGGCTTGCTCCCGTTCAGGTAAGGCTCATGCCCATAGCGGACAGACATCACGATTACGCCTATGAAATCAAGGCGAAACTCGAAAAAGCCGGCATCCGCTGCGAAGTTGACGCGAGAAATGAGAAAATCGGCTACAAAATCAGAGAAGCACAGCTTGAAAAAATACCCTATATGCTCCTTATGGGCGATAAGGATATCGAAGCCGGCGTAGTATCCGTGCGCAAGAGAGGCGAGGGCGATATAGGCGCTCTCGGCGTTGACGAATTTATCGAAAGCGCGCTTGCGGATATTGATAAAAAAGTCATTTGGTAATTAAGCCGAAAAAACTCCTCAAAAACACCGCTTCTTTTTATAATTTTATATTTACAAATCTGTCGTGTAGTGTTAAAATACTATACGGCAGATTTTGTCTAAGAAGATTAAAAAACTTTCAGGAGGAATGTTCTATGTCCAGACAAAAGAAGACCATGGACGGCAATAACGCAGCGGCGTATGTCTCTTATGCGTTTACCGAGGTTGCGGGCATTTACCCCATCACCCCGTCAAGCCCCATGGCAGACTATGTTGACCAGTGGTCGGCACAAGGCCTCAAAAACATTTTCGGCACAACCGTTAAGGTAGCCGAGATGCAGTCCGAAGCAGGCGCGGCAGGTACCGTGCACGGCTCACTCGCAGCCGGCGCTCTCACCACCACCTACACCGCTTCACAGGGCCTGCTCCTTATGATTCCCAATATGTATAAGATTGCCGGCGAACTCCTTCCCGGCGTGTTCCATGTATCCGCACGCTGTGTGGCATCACATGCTCTTAACATTTTCGGCGATCACTCCGACGTTTACGCCTGCCGTCAGACCGGTTTTGCAATGCTTGCAGAGACCAATCCGCAGGAAGTTATGGACCTCGGCGCGGTTGCTCACCTTGCCGCAATCAAGGGCAGAGTTCCCTTTATCAACTTCTTTGACGGCTTCCGTACCTCCCACGAACTTCAGAAGATTGAAACCTGGGATTACGAAGACCTTAAAGAAATGTGCGATATGGACGCCGTTGAAGCATTCCGCAAGCGCGCTCTCAACCCCGAGAGACCCGTTATGCGCGGCTCACACGAAAACGGCGACATTTTCTTCCAGCACAGAGAAGCATGCAACCCCTACTATGACGCTCTTCCCGCAATCGTCGAAGAGTACATGAACAAAGTCAATGCCAAACTCGGCACCAACTACAAACTGTTCAACTACTACGGCGCTCCCGACGCGGAGAAGGTTATCATCGCTATGGGCTCCATCTGCGACGTTGCCGAAGAAGTTATCGATTACCTCAACGCACGCGGCGAAAAAGTCGGTCTTGTAAAAGTCCGTCTTTACAGACCCTTCTCAGCAGAGAAACTCGTGGAAGCAATTCCCGCCTCCTGCAAGAAGATTGCCGTGCTTGACAGAACAAAAGAGCCCGGCTCACTCGGCGAGCCTCTTTACCTCGATGTTGTTGCCGCTCTTGCCGCTACCGGCAGAACAGGCATCAAAGTTGTGGGCGGCCGTTACGGGCTCGGTTCAAAGGATACTCCTCCTTCAAGCGTATTCGCAGTATATGACGAGCTTGCAAAGGATGCTCCTTCACACAACTTCACCATCGGCATCGTTGACGATGTGACCAATCTTTCACTCGAAGAGAAGCCCGCTCCCAACACCGCAGCGGAAGGCACTCAGGAGTGCAAGTTCTGGGGTCTCGGCGGTGACGGCACTGTCGGCGCAAACAAGGACTCCATCAAGATTATCGGCGACCATACCGACAAATATGTTCAGGCATATTTCCAGTATGACTCCAAGAAGACCGGCGGTATCACCATTTCCCACCTTCGTTTCGGTGATAAGCCCATCAAGAGCCCCTACTACATCAACAAAGCAGACTTCGTTGCCTGCCATAACCCCTCTTATGTTGAAAAGGGTTACAAGATGGTCAACGACGTTAAACTCGGCGGCGTATTCCTCATCAACTGCCAGTGGTCTCCCGAAGAACTCTCCGAGAAACTCAACGCAGAGGCAAAGAGATACATCGCTCAGAACAATATCCAGCTCTACACCGTTAACGCTATCGGCCTTGCGGCAGAAATCGGTCTCGGCAAGAGAACAAATACCGTGCTTCAGTCCGCTTTCTTCTCACTCTCCAAGATTCTTCCCGAAGAGGAAGCAATCGGCTATATGAAAGAAAAAGCCCAGAAGTTTATGAAGAAGGGCAAAGAAATAGTCGAAATGAACGAGAAGGCAATTGACGCCGGTGCAACCGCCTATGTCAAGATTGATGTTCCCGCCGACTGGGCAAACGCAGTTGATGCCGCTCCCGCAAGTGCAGGCGAAGGCAGCAGCAAACTTGAGCAGCAGGTTGAAAAGATTATGAACCCCGTAGGCCTTATGGATGGCGACGCTCTTCCCGTTTCCGCATTCAAGGGTCACGAAGACGGCACCTTCGAGCAGGGCGCATCCGCTTTTGAGAAGCGCGGTGTTGCGGTTCAGGTTCCCGCATGGAACGGCGAATCCTGCGCACAGTGTAACGCCTGCGCGTATGTCTGCCCCCACGCAACAATCAGACCTTACGCTCTTACCGCAGAAGAGGCGGCCGCGGCTCCCTCCAATGCAATTATCGTTGACAAGAAGGGCAAGGGCAAAGATTCCTATAAGTACACCCTTGCAGTTTCCCCGCTCGATTGTATGGGCTGCGGTGTCTGCATAGGCGTATGCCCGACCAATTCTCTCACCATGGTTTCCAGAGAGAGCCAGGATGCAATGCAGCCCGTATTCGATTACATGGTTGCCAATGTATCCGTCAAAGAAGACCTTGCCGACAATACTGTTATCGGCAGTCAGTATAAGACTCCGCTGCTTGAGTTCTCGGGCTCCTGCGCAGGCTGCGCCGAAACCTCATATGCACGTCTTATCACCCAGCTCTTCGGTGACAGAATGTATATCTCCAATGCTACCGGTTGTTCGTCCATCTGGGGCGGCCCGGCTGCAACCTCACCCTACACCGTAAACAAGCAGGGCAAAGGTCCCGCATGGGCAAACTCCCTGTTTGAAGATAACGCAGAGCACGGCTTCGGTATGTATCTCGGTCAGAACGCAATCCGCAACAGCCTCATCTCCAGAGTTGAAGCAATCGTTGCGAGCGACAAGGCTTCCGATGAAGTCAAAGCGGCTGCTCAGGCTTACCTCGATACAGTCAATGACGGCAGTGCAAACGGCGCGGCGGCTGACGCTCTTGTAGCGGCAATCGAAGGCATCGACTGCGACAACTGCAAAGCAATCGTTGAGAGCAAAGAATATCTTGCCAAGAAGTCCGTATGGATTTTCGGCGGCGACGGCTGGGCATATGATATCGGCTTCGGCGGCGTTGACCATGTTCTTGCAAGCGGCGAAGATGTAAACATCATGGTATTCGATACCGAAGTTTACTCCAACACCGGCGGACAGGCATCCAAGGCCTCCAACATCGGCCAGGTTGCTCAGTTTGCGGCAGCAGGTAAATCAGTTGCCAAGAAGAGCCTTGCCGAAATCGCCATGAGTTACGGCTATGTATACGTTGCTCAGATAGCAATGGGCGCAGACCGCAACCAGACCATCAAGGCCCTCACCGAGGCAGAAGCATACAACGGTCCTTCAATCGTTATCGCTTACGCTCCCTGCGAGATGCACTCCATCAAGGGCGGTATGGTTAACTGCCAGGCCGAAATGAAGAAGGCTGTTGACTGCGGTTACTGGAATATGTTCCGCTTCAACCCCGCTCTCAAAGCACAGGGCAAGAATCCGTTCACAATCGATTCCAAGCCCGCTACCACGAGTTACAGAGACTTCATTATGAATGAGGCCCGTTACTCACAGCTTACCCGTTCCTTCCCGGAGAGAGCGGAAGAACTCTTCACCAAGGCAGAACTTACTTCGGTTGAGAGATATAAGCATCTTCTCAGACTCAAGGATCTCTACGCTCCCGAAGAGCAGTAAGAAACTTACACAAACAACGCTCACGCCTACCTGCCTTTTGGTAGGCGTGAGTTTATAAAGGGGAAAGAAAATGAGAAAACTTGTATCCGACAGACAGAAGTCCTACCAGACTTTTGAGTCATTCGGAGTATCGGGCGCCTGGTGGGCCCAGGTCGTAGGCGGCTGGGGCGAAACAGATGAGGCATCCGGTATGCCCAAAAGAGAAAGAATCGCAGAACTCCTTTTCAACAAAGAAAAGGGTATAGGTATCTCCTGCTACAGATATAATCTCGGCGGCGGCTCCGCGCAGAGCGGAAAGGGCAACATCTCCGAGCCCTCAAGGCGCGCCGAAAGTTTTGACATCGGCGAAACGGAGTACGACTGGAGCAGGGATGAAAACGCGGTAAGGATGATGAAACTTGCCGTGAGCGAAGGCGCGGACGAAGTTATCCTCTTCGTCAATTCACCGCCCGAAAGATGGACTAAAAACGGCAAAGCCCACTGCGAAAAGGCGGGTCAGACCAACCTGCCCAAAAGCAATTATGAATCCTTTGTGCGCTACTGCCTTGACTGCGCCGAACATTTCATAAAAGAGGGCATTCCCGTAAAATATATTTCCCCCGTAAACGAGCCCGTGTGGGTGTGGACCGGAGGGCAGGAGGGCTGCCATTACAGACCTCATCAGGTGTATTCCCTTATGAAGATACTTGCCCGTGAAATGGATAAACGTCCCGCCCTTGACGGCGTGAAGATTTCCGGCGCGGAAAACGGCGATATCCGCTGGTTCAACAAAATGTACTCTTACGCGATGCTACACGATAAAACCGTGCGCAGAAGAGTTGACTCGGTTGATGTTCACTCTTATTTTCTTACCCCCGATGTACCTGTCATAAGGCACATAAAGTTTAACCGCGTTTCATTTCTCAGACGGTACAGGAAGTTTATGGATACCTTTTATCCCGGCGTCGCGGTAAAGACCAGCGAGTGGACTCATATGAAGGGCGGCAGGGATTACGGCATAGATTCAGCTCTCGAGCAGACGAAGGTAATGATGGAAGATATCTCTGTGCTCAATGTCACCTCCTGGCAAAACTGGATTGCCCTTTCAAACGTTGACTACTGCGACGGCCTCATTTACGAAAACGACGGGCCGCGCACCTTCGAAATGACAAAGCGCTACTACGCCTTCGGCAACTTCTCTAAGTTTATCGAAAAGGGCAGTGCCAGAATCGAAGCGGATGCAGGCGAAGGGCTTGACTGCGTCGCGTTTTACAAAGACGGCAAAACCGTTTATGTTATCGCTAACCGCACCAAAGAGGACAAAGACCTCGAACTCCCCGCAAATGTTTCGGGCGTCTTTATGACAAGCAAAAAATACAATCTTGACAGAGTTTACCCGGAAAACGGCACAATCATTATTCCCGCAGAAAGTATCACCACGGTAATAACGGAGGAATGAACGATGGTACTTGTTGAAAAAGTCAAAGGGATAATCACCGATGTCCGCGCATACTGGAAAGTGCCCGCCGCGGGTGATTATGTCGCTTACAAAGAATATCTGATGCTCTCTCTCGGCTGGCTCGGTATGCGCCTTGCCACCACTTTCGGCATCGCCTTCTCCGTCAACAATCCCTTCACCGCAATGACTCTTCATATGGAGCATAAGGACCTGCTGATTTTAGGCTATGTATGCACAGCCATCAGTTACGCCCTCGCTCCGCTTAACGCATATATCATTGACAACCTCAAATCCCGTGTCGGCAAATACAAGGTGTTTGTGCGTCTTGCTGTGCCCTCGGGAATCCTCTCACTTTTCGCGATTTTTTACCCTTACGAAAAAATGACATATATCCCGATGATAGTATCGCTGTTTATCATCGGTCAGATTCAGGGATATGTGCAAGGCTGGTACAACACCGGTGTCAGCAACCTGGTTTATGTTATCTCGCCCAATTCAAAAGAAAGAGTAAAGATTATCACGGTCGCTTCTCTTGTGCATAATTTCGCGCCGAGCATAACGGGTCTTCTCATCCCGATGCTCAGCGACGTGCTTGCGGGCGGCGACCTTTACAATATCAGAACTTACAGGCTCGTTTATCCTGCGTTTATCGTAATCGGCGTAGCTCTCAGTATGACCTCATACTATGGTGTCAGCGAAAGAATAGTCGAGCCCAAATCAAGAGCGACCGGCATTGGTCTCATAGAGGCGCTTCGCGATGTTTCGCGCAACAAACTGTTCTGGATAAAGTGCACCGACAACTGGAACAACTTTATGGAGGACAGCAAAAACGTGCTTATGCAGTGGCTGTTCTATTACGGCAAGGTCGGCTCAATGACCATGTACGGTATTATGGATACCGTTTCCTACAACTCATCGATGTGGGCGATGCTCTTCTCACCCTGGATGATAGACAAGATGGGCAAAAAAGGCTTCAAGGTAGTGAAAAACATCTCTCAGGTTTTCATCACGCTCGGCCTTGCGCTCACTTACAAAAAGAGCCTCGTAATGATTTTTATCTTCTATTTCCTCAACAGATTCTGGGAGACTACGGAGGTTATCGACCGCTCAATAGAATCGGATATCAGAGATTATCAGCAGTATATCAGCGGCGAGAGAATCGACGGCTCCTTCGGTGTGGTTGACACTTATGTGGGCGGTGCAATCGGCGCGGTCACCAATCTTTTCGTTCCCTGGGTTTACAGGAAAAACGGCTTTGACGGCACCGATTATTCCGTGCTCAACGCCTACGATGAAAACGGAGTTTACAGAGAAAACAACCTGCTTTATCCTCTGCTTGACAAACTTCTCAAGATTTCGCTCGTCGGCGCGGTTATTGATATATTCCCGTGGTTCTTCTATGATCTCAGCGAAACCGATCAGAAGTCCGTGCTCAGAGTTATAAGGCTAAGGAGCGCAGTTGAGGACAGAACCGAAGGCCTCGTTGAAGACAGCCTCTACTGTGAGGCCTGTGAGGCGGTAATATCGATGAAAGAAAACATCGATAAGGAAAAGACCGAAAAACTGACCGATAAAAGCGCATACACCAAAAAAGAATTCAAAGAAAAGAACAAGCAGATTGCGGCGGCAAACGAAGAGATTGAAATCGCGCATTTCCTCGCCTCCGAAATCGATAAATACAATACCGAATTCGGCAAAGAATTCATCGCCCTGTGCAGCGGCGTATTTGACGAAGGTCCTTCCGGCTTCTTCTCAAGCGATAAAGACTTTGAGGCTCTTGCACTCGCGCTTCCGGAGGCAAAGAGCAAAGACGAAAAAACTCTGCGCGGCGAAGCAATCCGTATGACAAGGGCAATTAAGCATTCTGCAAAAGCGGTGCAGAAGTATTACGGCGAAGGCTTCAAGGAGTTTTCCGCATCCGCCTACGAGGCGCTGTACGATTTGCCCGAAGATACCAAAGAGCAGAGGAAAGAAAAGAACGCTCTTATCAGAAAAGCAAACCGTGAAAGACGCTCTTACGGCAAGGTTATGAAGCCTTTCCTTTGGGCAAAGAGAAACGTAATGCTCAGCCGCGCCTACGCTGATATTGATTCCTTCATAGCAGATTATCCCGAAACAAGACATCGTCTTGACGATAAAATCGCCGCTGACAGAGCGGAAGAAGAAAGAAGACTTGCCGAAAGAAGGGCAAAAGCGCTCGCCAAAAAAGCAAACTGATACCGATAAATAATTTTTCGGAAAGGAGGAAAACCGGTGGATAAATTTGAACTTGTTGCGCCGTATGAACCTATGGGCGACCAGCCTGCGGCTATTGCCGAGCTTACCGAAGGCATCCGCAAGGGTTACCGAGAGCAGACGCTACTCGGAGTAACGGGCTCGGGCAAGACTTTCACAATGGCAAATGTAATAGCAAACCTCAACAGGCCCACTCTCGTGCTCGCGCATAACAAAACTCTCGCCGCGCAGCTTTGCAGTGAGTTCAAAGAGTTCTTTCCGAATAACGCCGTAGAGTATTTTGTTTCCTACTACGATTACTATCAGCCCGAAGCATATATACCTACGACCGACACATACATTGAGAAAGACTCAGCCGTCAATGATGAAATTGACAAACTGCGCCACTCGGCTACCTCCGCCCTCTCCGAAAGACGAGATGTTATAATTGTCGCGTCCGTTTCCTGTATATATACTCTCGGCGACCCGATTGACTACAGAAGTATGGTTATTTCGCTTCGCACGGGTATGGAGAAAAACAGGGATGACCTTATAGCGAAACTTATCGCAATACAGTATGAAAGAAACGATATCGAATTCAGCCGTAACAAATTCAGAGTCAGAGGAGACGTAGTTGAAGTTTTCCCCGTTTACTCCAATGACAGCGCAATCAGAATTGAGTTTTTCGGCGATGAAATTGACAGAATAAGCGAAATAAACCCGCTCACCGGGCAGGTGAAAAGCGTGCTTTCGCACGTGGCAATCTATCCCGCGTCTCACTATGTTATCGCCCCCGAAAAAATGGAGCGCTCCATTGAGGAGATAAGAGCCGAGATGGAGGAGAGGGTAAAATACTTTGAGGCTAACGGCAAACTGCTCGAAGCACAGAGGATAAGAGAGCGTACGGAGTATGATATGGAAATGCTGCGTGAAACGGGTTTCTGCAAGGGCATAGAAAACTATTCACGCGTTATGAGCGGCAGACCTGCGGGCTCAGCGCCTTTTACCCTGCTCAACTATTTCCCGGATGACTACATCCTTTTTATAGACGAATCACATGTCACCATTCCTCAGGTGCACGCAATGTACGGGGGAGACAGGGCAAGGAAAGAGAGCCTTGTAAAATACGGTTTCCGCCTTCCCTCCGCCTTTGATAACAGGCCGCTCACGTTTGATGAGTTTTATGAAAGGACGGGGCAGAAGATATTTGTTTCCGCCACTCCCGGCAAGTTTGAAAGAGATGTGAGCGCGAATATTTCCGAGCAGGTCATCAGGCCTACCGGACTTCTCGACCCCGAGATTTCCGTAAGACCGGTTGAAGGTCAGATTGACGACCTCGTTTCTGAAATCAATATCCGCACCGAAAAGAAGCAGAGAGTGCTTGTCACCACGCTCACAAAGAAGATGGCGGAGGATCTTACCGATTACCTTGACGACCTCGGCATAAAAGTGCGCTATATGCATCACGATATTGACACCATAGAGCGTATGGAGATAATCCGCGACTTACGTCTGGGCGAATTCGATGTGCTTGTGGGTATCAACCTTTTAAGAGAAGGTCTCGATATTCCCGAAGTATCGCTTGTCGCCATACTCGATGCCGATAAAGAGGGCTTCCTCAGGAGCGAAACTTCGCTTATTCAGACTGTCGGCAGGGCGGCAAGAAACGCGGAAGGCACTGTTATTATGTATGCTGACAGCGTTACTCCCTCTATGGAAAACGCCATCAGGGAGACGGCGAGACGCCGCGAAAAGCAGAGCAAATACAATGAGGAGCACGGCATAGTGCCCAAGACAATTGTAAAAGACGTAAGGGAAATCATAGAGATTTCCTCCAAAGCGGATGACGACGGAAAGTCATACGCAAGAATGAGCAGAAAAGACAGAGAAATGCTCATAGCAAAACTTACGGCAGAAATGAAGGCGGCGGCAAAGATACTCGAATTTGAGCACGCCGCTTATATCAGAGATAAAATCGAAAAGATTAAAAACGCAGGCAGGAATAATAAATGATATCCGAAAACATAGTAGTAAGAGGCGCAAAAGAGCATAACCTCAAAAATGTCGATGTCACAATCCCGAGAAACAAACTTGTGGTGTTTACCGGGCTTTCGGGCAGCGGCAAGTCTTCACTCGCTTTTGACACCATATATGCCGAAGGCAGAAGAAGATATGTTGAGTCCCTTTCCGCTTACGCGCGCCAGTTTCTCGGCAAGATGGATAAGCCGTCTGTTGAGAGCATAGAAGGGCTTTCACCCGCCATTTCAATAGATCAGAAATCCACCTCCAAAAATCCGAGGTCAACAGTCGGCACCGTGACCGAAATATATGATTACATGCGTCTTCTCTATGCGAGAATAGGCCTGCCTCACTGCCCCGTATGCGGCAGAGAGATAGTAAGGCAGACCGTTGATGACGTTACCCTCAAAATAATGAAATATGATGAGGGCACAAAACTGCAGATTCTCGCTCCGATTGCCAGAGGCAAAAAAGGCAGATTTGAAAAAGAAATCGAGCAGGTGCGAAAAAGCGGTTTCGCCAGGGTGAGAATTGACGGCATAATCTACGACCTCTCCGAAGAAATAAAACTTGAAAAGAATATAAAGCACAATATCGAGGTCGTTGTTGACCGTATTGTGATAAAAGAAAATATCCGCTCAAGGCTTGCCGATTCAATAGAGACTGCGGCAAAACTCTCGGACGGACTTATAATAGCCTCGTTTTCCGATAACGATGAGCAGATGTATTCCCTCAATTACACATGCCCGGAGCACGGCGTGAGCATAGAAGAACTTGAGCCGCGCTCGTTTTCATTTAACAATCCCTTCGGCTCCTGCCCCGAATGCTCGGGTCTCGGTGAGCAGATGAGAATTGACCCCGACCTTATAGTGCCCGATAAATCCCTCTCGATCAGGCAGGGCGCAATCAAGGCCTCCGGCTGGAGCACCGAAGCGTCTATTGCAAGGATGTATTTTGAAGGGCTCGCGAAGGAATACGGCTTCACTCTCGATATGCCGTTTTCCGATATTCCCGAAGAAGCTAAAAAGGTTCTGTTTTACGGCACGGGCGGCAAAAAAATCAATTTTCAGCGCCCCGCTCTTTACGGCAGCGGAGATATGTCTTACTCGGCTGAATTTGAGGGCATAGCGGCAAACCTTGAGCGCCGTTACGGCGAAACAAACAGCGAGTGGTCACGCAGTGAAATAGAAGCCTATATGTCCAAAACTCCGTGCCCCGGATGCGCGGGAGCGCGCCTACGCAAAGAGGCGCTGTGCGTTACGGTAGGCGGGCTGAATATATATGAACTTTCAAGTCTCCCCATAACCAAGGAACTCGATTTCATAAACTCGCTTAAACTTACAGACAGAGAAAAAGTAATAGGCGATCAGATTATAAAAGAAATCCGCAACCGCCTTGAGTTTCTTTCAAGCGTAGGGCTCGAATACCTGCAGCTTTCCCGCTCGTCATCCACTCTCTCGGGCGGTGAGGCGCAGAGAATACGCCTTGCGACCCAGATAGGCTCGTCTCTTATGGGCGTGCTCTATGTGCTCGATGAGCCCAGCATAGGCCTTCATCAGCGTGACAACCGCAAATTGCTTGCCACACTCAAAAGCCTCAGGGATATCGGCAACACCCTCATAGTCGTTGAGCACGACGAAGAGACGATTCTTAATGCCGATTATGTGGTTGATGTCGGGCCCGGTGCGGGAGTGCACGGAGGCAACATCGTATGCTGCGGCACCCCTGATGAAATCAAAAAATGCCCCTCATCCGTCACGGGGCAGTATCTGAGCGGCGAAAAGTTTATTCCCGTGCCGGCTCAGAGAAGGAAAGGTAACGGCAGTTTCCTTGAAATAAAAGGCGCGGCGGAGAATAACCTCAAAAACATCGATGTCAGCATACCTCTCGGCTCGTTTGTCTGTGTAACGGGTGTGTCGGGCAGCGGCAAATCCTCGCTCATAAACGAAACGCTCAGCAAGTATCTTGCCGTCACGCTCAACGGCGCAAAGAAAGTGCCCGGCAAATACGAAAAAATTACCGGCACCGAATACCTTGATAAAGTAATCAACATCGATCAGTCTCCCATAGGCAAAACCCCGCGCTCAAATCCCGCCACCTATACAGGCGTGTTCAATGATATCCGCGACCTGTTTTCACAGACGGTTGACGCGAAGAAGCGCGGCTATAAGCCCAACAGGTTTTCCTTCAATGTGAAGGGCGGCAGATGCGAGGCGTGCCAGGGCGACGGTATAGTCAAAATCGAGATGCAGTTTCTTGTGGATGTGTTTGTGCCCTGCGAAGTCTGCGGCGGTCACAGATACAACCACGAAACGCTTGAAGTTAAATACAAGGGCAAAAACATTTACGATGTGCTCGAAATGACTGTTGAAGAGGCAATGAACTTCTTTGACAGCGTGCCCAAAATCCGAAAGAAACTTCAGACTCTGTTTGATGTAGGTCTCGGATATATCAAACTCGGGCAGTCGTCAACCACTCTTTCGGGCGGCGAAGCGCAGAGAGTGAAACTCGCCACCGAACTCGCAAGAACCTCGACCGGCAAAACTGTCTATATCCTTGACGAGCCTACAACAGGGCTTCACACGGCGGATGTTCACAGGCTGCTTGAAGTGCTGTCAAAGTTTGTTGACGGCGGCAACACTGTGATAGTTATCGAACACAACCTTGATGTAATCAAAACTGCCGATTATATCATAGACCTCGGTCCCGAAGGGGGAGAGGCGGGCGGACGCCTTGTGGCGTGCGGCACTCCCGAGCAGGTTGCAAAGGTAAAGGAATCATATACCGGGCAGTTCCTTAAAACGTTACTCAGCGAAAGGAAGCAGAAAAATGGATGACATTATCACCAATGCGGGCGAAATACTTGCCGCTTACGGAATCACCGGAGAGATTGAGGAAATCAAAAGAATCTGCGACGGCCATATAAACAACACTTTTAAAGTGGAAGTAAAAGACGGCAGCGGAAAACTCAGAAGATACCTTATTCAGGAACTCAACACTTCCGTTTTCAAGGATCCCGTCAATCTTATGAACAACCTCATCGGCGTAACGGCATACCTGCGCAAAGAGGTTGAGAAAAACGGCGGCGATGTTGACAGGGAAAGTCTTTACGCTTATCCCGCGAAGGACGGCAAGCCCTACTATATTGACAATGACGGCAGATTCTGGCGCTGCTTCAACTATATTTACGGCGCTCACTCCGAGCAAAGGGTGACAAGCCCCGAACTTTTCCGCAAGGCGGCAAAAGCCTTCGGCAAGTTTCAGTGTATGCTCGCGGATTACCCGATGGAAGGGCTTGTTGAAACCATACCCAACTTTCACAACACCGTGTCGAGATTTGCCGATTTCAAGGCGGCAGTTGAAAACAACATTTCAGGGCGCGCGGATACCTGCCGCGAAGAAATCGCTTTTGCTCTCGCAAGGGAAAAAGACTGCTCTGTTTTTGTTGACCTGATTGAATCGGGCGACCTTCCGCTCAGAGTTACTCATAACGACACCAAGCTCAACAACGTTATGTTTGACGATGAAACGGGCGATGGCATATGCGTAATAGACCTTGACACCGTAATGCCCGGGCTTTCGCTCTATGATTTCGGTGACAGCATCCGCTACGGCGCAAGCACAGCCGCAGAGGATGAGAAAGACCTTGACAAAGTCCATTTCAGCCTCGAATATTTCAGAGCATACGCAGAGGGCTATCTTTCCGAAGCGGGCAGTTCTCTTACAAAGAAAGAAATTGAATGCCTTGCCTATTCCGGCAAACTTATGACTCTTGAATGCGGCATGAGATTTCTCGGCGATTATCTCAACGGCGATGTATATTTCAAAACCGAGTATCCCAAGCACAATCTTGTCCGCTGCCGCACGCAGTTCAAACTCGTGAAAGAAATGGAAGAAAAGATGGCAGAAACGCAGAAGATAATCGAAGAAGTCTGCGATAAACTCGGTATTGAAAAATGACGGATAATCTTCTCTCGGAAAACGAGTGCAGGAAAGCGGTTGCCCGCTGGATGCTCGCAAACAAAAGAAACGTCTGCCTCCTGCCGGGGCAGACACCCGAAGACTTTGCCGACTCGTTTGAAATGCCGCAAATCATTTACCGCCATACGGATTCTTATGCCGACGCAAACGGCGACCTCGTTACAATGCTCAAAGGCGAAATCGCCCTGAGCGACTGGGAAACCAAAAACGGCACCGAGCCGAAAACGCTCACCGTTTACAAAGTGCTCAAAACCTCGCTGACCAACCCCGACGTCGAGCCCTTCCCCGCAGGGTATATTGTAATCGAATAAAAGCTCAATGGGGGCGGATGGCATCCGCCCCTACTGGATGCGCATTTGTAAAAAACGAGTATTAATCTTGCTTTCTGAGTGGCACTTAGGGAGGAGAAGAGACGAGCGAAAACGGAGCATTTGCGAATGAAGACAGTATGCAGATACGGCGAATGAGCAAAGGCTTCGAGAAAAGACAATAATAAAACATTCCTTATGACAAATCATATCGAATAAAAATCAAAGGACTGCAAGTTATAAACTCGCAGTCCTTTTAAACTCTATTGTCTTTTCGATTTTCGTCGTATATTCTCCGACCGTCTTATTTCCAGTTTTCGCCGAGGTTTCCGATTTTTCCTATAAGTTCAACGCAATCCGGGAATCCCATAATCTTCGGCACGGGATAGAGCGGATTCGCTTCGTGAAGCGCTCTCTGTGCGAGAGTGGGCACATCGTTCGGCTGAATTTCAAGATGCTCGGGAATGCCCATATATTTGTTCATTTCCTTGATTGTCTCAATAAAGAGTTCTGCTTTCTGATGCTCTGCGAGGCCTGCGGTTTCAAGGCCTGCCACGTCCGCAAGTTCCGCAAGGCGGGCGTGAGCGGTCTCGCCGAAGAATTCAAGCACATAAGGCAGAATAACGGCCATCGCAAGTCCGTGAGGTGTGCCGTACATACCGCCGAGATTGTGGCCGATTGCGTGAACATAACCAACATATGCTCTTGTGAAAGCACAGCCCGCGAGGTAAGATGCTTCAAGCATATTCTCTCTTGCTTCTATATTCTTGCCGTCATCGTATGCGGTCTTGATATTGTCAAAAATAAGTCTGACCGCTTTCTTCGCCGCTTCTTCGGTTTCGGGAGTATTACTCTGACCGATGTATGCCTCAACCGCGTGAGTGAGAGCATCCATACCTGTGGTGGAAGTGATATGCTTGGGCAGACCTACCGTAAGAGTGGGGTCAAGCACTGCATATTTCGGGCGGAGTACAGGGTCCTGAATAGCATATTTCTCGTGAGTGGAGGGGTCGGAAACAACAGCCGCGAGGGTGGTCTCCGAGCCGGTGCCCGCTGTGGTGGGTACTGCGTAGAGCATAGGCAGTTTCTTGAGCACTTTGAGAGTGCCTCTCATCTTCTTTACGGGGGTGTTGGGCCTTGCAATTCTGGCGCCGCAGATTTTTGCGCAGTCCATAGGTGAGCCGCCGCCGAATGCGATTATGGCGGAGCAGCGGTGATTGTTGTAAATCTTTACGGCTTCTTCGATATTCGCAATTGTGGGGTTGGGCTGAACGCCGTCATAAACCACGAAGTTTATGCCCTGCTCTTTGAGGCCTTCAAAGAGGGGATCGAGAAGGTTTAGACCCATAAGGCCTTTATCGGTAACAACAAGCACGCTGTAATGACCGTTGTTCTTTACTATCTCGGGAAGTTTTCTGAGAGCGCCTTCGCCTTTTATTACCTGAGGCTCGGTCCAGTCAAGGAATTTAACCGCCACTCTGAAAGCGGCCTGATAACTTCTGCAATATGCGATTGTAAGTTTGGTTACAGCCATAACGGCACCTCCGTAAATAGAATTCTTAATTATTTTATCATTTTGTTTCTGATTTATCAAGAACAAATATTAAATTGTTTTCTGTTTGTCCTCCGGTAACAGTGATTCTTCCCTGGCCGTATGGGTCGGAATAATCATCGCCAACATTCCCGTTAAGATTATTCACAATGTAATCAATCAGAATCTGGTTATCAAGTTTGAGGCTCTTTTCTATAAGACGCGCCGAGTCAAAAGCCGTGTTGCCGTCACCGTTATTGAGCATTACATAAACAACGCCCGCAACTGTATAAGTCTTTTCGGGGTCAAGAGGCTCGGAACCGACTTTTGCGTTTTTAACTCTGCGCTCGCCTTCAAATCCCGTGCACATATTTTCCGTATCCGCTATGCACGGGCTGGGGATTGAGGCGTCGATTTCATAACTCATACCCGAAACATGCAGAAATCCGCCGAATTCATCCGGCACGGCTTTTGCGCCCCATTCAAGAGCGTCCAGAATCTGCTGACCTGTTGCCTCTATAACGCACACTTCATTGTTGAAGGGGAAAACGCTGATTATGTCGCCGTAAGTAATGTCGCCTTTGGCTATGTTTGCGCGCACTCCGCCGCCGTTTACCATTGCTATGTCGGCACCCGTTTCGGCACGTATTGCATCGGCGCACAAATCCGCGAGATTGGTTTCACTGTAGCGCACAATTCGCACGGGGTTTCCGTAGTCATCGGTAATTGCGGGGTCGTTGATTGTAAGGTCAACCGTGCTTTTTGCCACGATTTGTTTCAGGGTTTCTTCAAAGCCTGCCAAAACCTCGTCAACCTTCGTTTTCATTTCGTTGTCAATTCCGAAAAGGTCGGCGGCGCTGATGTCATTATTCCAACTGCGTATGTTCGTTTCGGCAATGCCGTCGGGAGTGATTCTGCTGTAGCCTATGTTATTGAGTTTTGTACCGCAGGCGGAGCGTACAACATCCTCGCCGTCTTTGTTTTGGAAAACAAGCTGATCCGTGTCGTGGCTGTGACCGTCAAGGAAAACATCTATTCCGTTTGTGTGCTCGATTATTTCCCTGCTTGTCCAGGGTGATGAAGCGGCATCATTACCGATATGACCTATGGCGTAAACATAGTCCGCGCCTTCGCTCCTTGCGCCGTCAACCGCTTTCTGCACCGCTGAGTAAAGAGCCTCTCCCGTTTCATCGCTCATAAATCCGTAAATGAAATTGCCCGAATCATCCTGGAAATATGCGGGCGTGGAGGATGTGATTGTTTCGGGGGTAGAAATACCCACAAAGGCAATTTTGATGCCCGCCGCTTCCTTTATGATATAAGGCTCAAATACCGTTTCTCCGTCTTTCACGAAGTTGCAGCTGACAAACGGGAAGTCCGCTTTTTCGGTCAGTTCAAAGAAACGGTCAATGCCGTAATCGAAATCGTGATTGCCGAATGTTGCCACATCGTATTTCATTTCGTTCATAAGGTCGATTACCGTTTCGCCTTTTGAAAGCACTCCTATTGTTTCGCCCTGATCGGAGTCGCCGTTATCAATAAGCAGCGTGGTGTATCCCGCCTTATCGAGCGTGTCGCGTATCTGCTTTAGACCCGCAAAGCCGAAGCCGTCGGCTATTGCGCAGTGAATATCACTTGTATAGAGTATCATTACTTCGCCGTTCTTTTCAATCTCGGCAGTCTGCGTCTGACCGGCTCCGCCGCAGGAAACAGCTGTGAAAACCAGCACAACGGCGATGAGCACGGTTAAAGCCGCTTTTATCTTTTTCATGTTATTTCTCCTTTTTCCGAATTTTTTAACGGATATATTTTACCTTTTTTACTTGATAAAATCAACAGGTTATTCACTCTGCACCGCTTTTTGTTTATCACGCTTGAATATGATTTTTATTTATGATATATTAAGTCAAAGAGGTGAAGCGAAAATGAAAAAGATTCTTGCACTTGTTCTTTCTGCATTTATTTGTCTTTCCTGTGCGTATCTTGCTTTCGCGCAGGACGGCACCGCTGCTTCTCACGAGTGGGAGCACGAGGTCAAAACAGACTGCGGCGGAGAATGCGGCAACAGCCCGGTAATAATCATACCCGGCATTATGCAGTCGCAGACTTATGTACAGGATAAGGAAGGCAACGATATTCTCACAAGCGAGGGTTTCCCGATTCTTGAGGGTATGGACCTTACCTTTATGTTTGATACCGAAGCGGTAAAGCGCGAAATCAAAGAGGCGATTCCCGATATCCTCAAGGCAATTCTCAAGCGCGACAGGGATGAACTTTTTGATATTCTGCTCGGCATATTTGATGACAGTTTTTCCGACCATTATTTCAACCCCGACGGCACAAGGGTCAATTCTGCCGCCACGGATGAATACTGGTATTCACTCGCCGAGTGCAAGGAAATGCCCGATAAATCCTACAACTACGCCAAAGGCTATTCCAAGGATGAAAACGGCAATCCGCTTCCCTCCACAAAGTATCAGAATCAATATGATTTCATTTACCGCCAGGTTGATATTTCCGCTTTCTGTGAAAAGTGCGGTTACGACCACGCGTACTATTACGCTTATTCCTCATTCGGCAACATCCTCGAAACCGCCGAAAACTTAAATGAATATATCGATATGGTTAAATACCAGACGGGGCACGATAAAGTCAGCCTTGTATTCATCAGCCTCGGCGGCACGGTTGCCAACACCTACCTCGCGGATTATGTTGACCCCGATGAGATTGACAGAGTTATTCTCGCCGCCTGCGCCACCGACGGCTCGTATCTGCTCTCCGATCTGATGGCGGGCAAGAGCACCTTCAACAACGGTTACGTGCTTTACAATGACCTTATCCCCAACATAGTCGCCATCGCGGCAGAGGAATATATGTCCCTTGCCTATCTCGGCAATGTCATAGCAAGAGCCATTCCGGAGGATGTGTTCAGCGATTTCCTTCAGGAGGCGCTTGAAAGGGCGCTTGACGAAGTGCTGGGCAAGTGCATAAGAAACTGCCAGTCAATGTGGGCGCTCGTTCCGTCCGGAGAATACGAAGAACTCTCAGCGAAATATATTTCCGACGAAGAGCATGCGCCTCTCAAAGAGATGACAGACAGATATTACAAAATCCAGAAAAACGCCGCAAACAGAGTCAAAGAACTCGAAGCGCAGGGTATGGACATTTTCGTTATATCCGGCTACAACCTCGAACTCCCGGCAGCTGTTGAGCACTACGCCGTCAGTTCCGATAATATTATTCAGGCAACCTCCACCTCAATGGGAGCCGTTTTCGCACCTGTAAACGGTACGCTCGGCGACGGATACACACCCGTGCTCGACGCTTCCTATGTCAGCCCCGATAATTCGGTTGACGCAGGCTCCTGCGCTCTGCCCGACAAAACTTTCTTCGTCAAAAACCAGAGCCACCTCACCCTGCAGTCAAGCATAAACGATGTTATCGGTCTGTGCGTTGCCCTGCTTACCGATAAGACGATAACCGACGCGAGGGAAAACAGCGGCGGCTATGCCCAGTTTAACGAATACAGGGATTTCAGAAAGATTGACAGTCTGCTTTATGATTACGCCAAAGCCGACAAATCCGGCATAAAGCAGTCAAAACTCGATGCCTGCGAAGAAGCGGTGCAGTATGTAAACGAAGTAAAGGCAAAGCGCGAGTGGAAGGCTGACGAGGCGAAAGAAGCCGAAGAAAAGTTATATACCGCTATGGATAAAGCGGACCTGCTTTCCGATAATTCCGAAAGCAGTTTCGTAAGATACAAACTCCTACCCGCTATTGAAAAAATATGCAAGGCAATAAGCGATTTCTTTAAACTCATATTCAAAGGCAACGATTATTATCTTTTCACCATTAAACTGATTTAACGGAGGAATTGAAATGAGCGATATTCAGAAAAGAGAGATGCCCAAAGCCTATGCGGTGCTCTGGGGTGTTATAACTCTCGCTTATACGGTATGGATGGCTTTCTTTATGAAAGACATTGTGCTCGTTAAGTATGAAACAGAAGCGGCAAGGACCGTTGACGGCTATCTTTACACCGACATAACCGGTATGATAGGCAGGCACTGGCTCTATCCCGTCTGGGTTATTGTTTCGGCTGTAACACTTCTTCTCTTCATCGTCTACATCAAAAAAATTCTTTACGCCGACGCGCTCGGCAACTTTGTAAAATGGTTTTGCCTCATAGGCGCGGTGGTCGGCTGTATCTATGTTATCGTTTACGGCCTTCTTGACGCCCCCAACAAGCAGGGTGAAATCGCGAGTTTTTCCGATAAACTCAAATACATTACCGCCAGTATGATAGGTCTTATGTGGCCCTGGCTTTTCAGAGGCTGGGGAGTGATTGCCGCCCTCACGGTATTCACCAACACAATGTACTGCTACCGCAGATATGATTTCAACAGCAAACTCGGCGTAATTCTCGGCTCAATCGGCTCAGCCGCGATTTACCTCACAATCAACTGCCCCTCAATGGGAGATGATGACAAGGATTTCTCAATCCCCAGGTGCTCAGTGCACTGGGCGGGCGCTCTGATTTTTGCCGTTTGCTGCGCCGCTCCGCTTATCATCTTCCTTTTCAACAGAGGCAGAAAACTCAAAGGCAGATTCCTCGGCGCATTTATCATCTTCGTTGCCCTTCTCGTTGTTATGGCCGTGCTTCTTGTCACGGTCGGCAAGAGCGCTATGATTGAAAATATCCCGATGGTTGCCGCCTATATTCTGCTTATCACCCTGAATTTCACAAACTTCTATGAAAAGGGAAACACAAAAGAATAAGTATGCATAATCAAACCGCCTTGCACTGAGCAAGGCGGCTTTTGTTTATTCTCTGATTTCTCTTTTTCTTTCGGGCAGATTCATAAGCACTATTGCCGCAAGCACAAGCGCTATGCCGGCGAGTTTCGCGGGGCTTCTGCTCTCCGAAAAAACGGTCATTCCTATTACGGCGCCCACAAGCGGCTCAACAGCCACGAGGATTGAAGCCTTGCCGCTGTCCATTCTTTTAAGCCCCCAGGTATAAAAGAAATAGGGGAGTACGGTTGAAAAAACTCCTATGCCGAGGCTCAGCAGAATAAGTTTCGGCGAGGAAAACACGGCGCTGAATGTTGCGGCGGGTTTGCCGACGATTATTGAGGCGGGCAGACCGAAAATGAAGGTCCATACCGTCACGGTCATTGTGTCATATTTTCCGAGCGCCACTCTGCCGAATATCGTGTAAAGCCCGTAGGCAAGCCCCGAAAGAAGACCTGTTAAAAGGTAAAACGGTTTTATCACATATCCGCCTCCTGCAAGCCCTGCCACAAGCACACAGCCGGTCAGGGTAAGCACGAGCGAAATGATTTTTACCGGCGTAATCTTTTCCTTAAAGAAAACGGCTGACATTATCATGATAAACACGGGTGAAGTGTAGAGGAGCACAACCGCCACGCTCGCCTGCGAGTGAATCATGGTGTAGAAGTAGCATATGTTGAAAAAGACGATGCTTATTATTCCCGTGCCGATAAACATCCAGCAGTCGCGCGGATTTATCTTCATCTTCTTTCTGTCCGTTATCAGCAGAAACGCCGTAAAAAGAGGCGCGGCAACGGCCATACGAATAAGAGAAATCTGCATTGCGTCAATGCCGTAGGCGGATATATTTTTTATAAACAGCGATATTATTCCCCAGAAAACTCCCGCCGCAATAACGGAGAGTGAAGCGAGGGCGCTGCTTTTGTTTGTTTCGTTCATAATGATTATCTGTCCTTCCACGAAGTCCCGATTATTATATCTTACTATGTGAATAATGTAAAGTGATTTGACAAATTGTATGAATTACAATACAATTAATATGAGGTGATAATATGAATAAAAGTTTTACCTTTGAAAAAATACTGATGGACATTGATGAGTTTACCGCGCTTGCCGCAGACAAATCGGATTATAACTATATCGGCGCGCTCACGGTAGTCGCCCTGTGCAATTACAGAACGGATCCGGCGCTCTGCTACTCTATGCTTGACGCTCTTAAAAACCCCGCGGAGCCCACAAGCACCTATGAAAAGCAGTTTCTCAAAGACCGCCTTAGCGGTAAGGACTACAAACCGTTTTCTTATTTCGCGGGCTCCTCTCCCGAAAACGGCTATACTCCCTCCGCTCCCTACAGCATCACTCTTTCAACAAATCCGTATTCTTTCTCGGGCGATGAGAGAGTTACACTCCACCTTCATTCATCCGGAGCGGACAGCGACAGGCAGATTAAACTCAGGCAGAAAAAGAGCACGGGAGAATGGTTCCTTCTCGAGCAGTTTCTGCTCTCCGATATCCGCATTCCCGCCGCGCAGGACCCCTGGGCATAAACAAAGCAATATAAAAAGCACTGCAGCCGCAGTGCTTTTTTCGTTTATACTGTAAGCACTTTTCCTTCCCAGTCACCGTCGGGTTCAACTTCCAGCACTTTGCATACCGTCGGGGCAATGTCAATTATATTTCCGCCCTCGCGCACGCCTGCGCTGAGTGAAGGATTGCTGAAAATTATCGGGATAGTCATATCTTCGGGCTCTTCGCTTCCGTGAGTCCTGTCGTGCCCACCGTGGTCTGCCGTGATTATCACAAGGTAATCATCGGATATGCCCTCGCACAGGTTTTCAATGCAGTCAAAACTCTGACTTACGGCTTTAATGTATTCGCCGCTCATCCAGCCGGAGTTGTGACCTGCCGCGTCAACATAGCCGAGATACACAAAGGCAAAATCCGGCGCATCGGCTGAAATATGATTTTTTGCTATTTCGCTCACGCGCCTGTTCGCCTCCTCATAGCCGTATATGTGCCCCGACACATAGGTCGCGAAAGAGAGCGAATCGGGGCGGGATAAATCTTTGAGTTCTTCCCAGTTATAGATAAAGGCGCACTTTTTTCCTGCGGCTCTGAGTACCTCGCATATGCCTTTTACCGGGCGCACCTGAGGCACATAGGTGTTTGTGAGTATCCCGTGCCTGCCGGGAGTAACGCTGTGAAACAGCGACATATGGCAGGGCAGGGTAACCGAGGGCATAACCGTGCGTGCGGCACTGTAATATACGCCTCCGGCAGTAACTTTCTTCGCAAAAGGATGTCCGCATTTTTCAATCGCGTCGGGGCGCATACCGTCTACAAGAATCAGAAGCACTTTATTCATAAGGGTCACCTTCTCATCGCTTTTTATGAAACTGTTATAGCAAACATAAGTGTTTTTGTCAATCGCGCAAATACTTTCTTGACTTGCACGCGCGCGTTTGATATCATCAAATTAAAGCAATTATCTCTACGGAGGGTCGGTAATATGAAAAAACTGATTTCTGTTATTCTTGCCTGCTGTTTATGTATCTGCTTTTTAATTCCTGCTTTTGCAACGGAAGGTGACGCTGTTATGGATTCATCCTGGTCAATACTTGTTCCCGCTTCACCTTCGCCTTACGAATCGTTTGCCATCGGCAAACTGAAAGAAGCGCTCTCCGAAGTGCTCGGCGAAGAGATTCAGGAGTCAACAACTGCAGACGGAAATTATATCGCCGTCGGCTCGGCATCGGACCTTGATCTGTCCGGCGCAGCGGAAAACGGCTACCGTATTGCGGTAAAAGACGGCAATATTCATATAGGCGGCACGGGAGTAAGAGGCCTTCAGGCGGGCGTTAACCGCTTCCTTGAAGAATTCTGCGGCAGAAAAGTTTATACAGGCGATATTACCGTATTGCCTCAGGCTGAGAGTATAACTGTGCCGGCGGATACCGACATATCCTATGCGCCGTTTTTCGAATATACCGAAACCGACTGGAAAAGCCCGAGAAATAATAACTATTCACTTGCAAACGGACTTAACGGCGGCACATACCGCAGCCTTCCCGAAGAGGCGGGCAGCACCGTTGACTACTTAGGCGGCTTCTGTCACACAATGGGGTCGCTTTGCGAAACAGAAAAATATGAAGAAACAAACCCCGAAATGCTTGCCCTTCACGACGGCGAGCGCACAGTCGACCAGCCCTGCCTTACAAACCCCGAGGTGCTTGAAATTGCCACCGCAAATGTGCTTAAAATTTTAAGAGAAAAGCACAACCCTCAGGCTTCTCTGCAGATAGTTTCCGTTACACAGAATGATAACTATCACTACTGCGAGTGTGAAAGATGCAAGGCGTTTGAAGCCGCTCACGGCGGCGTGCAGTCCGCGACTATGATAAACTTCGTCAACAGCATAGCAGACACCGTAAAGGAAGCGGGCTATGATAACGTGGCAGTCGATACCTTCGCCTATCAGTACACCCGCAAGGCGCCCGAAGGCATTGCGCCGCGCGATAATGTTATCGTAAGGCTCTGCACCATCGAGTGCTGCTTCTGCCACGCGCTCGATGACCCCAAGTGCAGTCGCAATGTTGACCTGATGAAAGACCTTGAAGACTGGTCAGAAATCTGTGACAGAATATATGTGTGGGATTACACCACTAACTATTCAAACACCTGCATCGTATTTCCCGATTTCGGCATTATTCAGCGCAACATTCAGGTTTTCTATGAAAACAATGTTAAAGGCGTTTACGAAGAGGGCAATTACTATATCGACGGCTGTGACACCGAATTCGGAGAACTCAGGGCTTATATGATTGCCAAGTGCCTTCAGGATCCTTACTGCGACCTTGACAGCGAAGTTGACGGCTTCCTCAAAGCTTACTATGGCCCGGGCGGTGGATATATAGGTGAGATTCTTGACAGGCATGTTGAAAATGCCTGCAGGCTCGGCAACCATATATCAATAGGCGAGAGCCCGAGAGCGAGTTTTATTTTCACTTCATGCGAAGTATCCGAGATTAACGCTCTCTGGGCAAAGGCAAAAGAGGCGGCTGAGACAGATGAACAGCTTGCCAATATCGAGCGCTCCGAACTTTCCTGGCGTTTCTGGAAAGCGAGCGCGGACAAAGACGAGTTTTCTGTGCTCAATCCCGGCCGTTTCGACGAAAGGGAAAAACTGTTTGAAGATTTCAAGGATCACGGAGTGGTACGTCTTAACGAAGGCGGTTACGAGGATTACCTTGACTGCCTGTGCGTAAGATATGTGCCCGCAAACGAGTGGAATATGTACGAGGCGGATGAAATCGGCGCGCAGACAAGGCTCTTCTTCGGGCAGCTGCTCGAAAAACTGACACCCTTCCTCTCTGCATACGGCCTGTATTACAAGATTTACCGCTCAATTTACGGATAAAACACCGAGGTGAATGATATGAAATTCCCCGATTTTTACGGTTACGGTCAGCTGTTTGCTTTCAGCGGAATTGATGGTGAAAACTCGCACGATGAGGATTTTGCCGGTATGCTTATGCCCGGTAAAATCAGCATCCGTTTTGAAGCACCCGATGCAGTCACTCTTTCTCTGCCCTGCGCCGATAAAGAGATTGACGCGCTGTTTTCTGATGTCATAATTGCCGGGGACATAAAACTCCTGTTTTATGACAGAAAGACAGTGCTCGGCTTTTACGCGGGAAATGCACGCATATTCTCCGAAAGCGGAGCGCAGGTGACAAGCGAAGGCGGGTGCAGTATTCTTGAGGCGGACGGCTTTTGCTACTGCCTGCTGACACAGGGCGGCAGATTTGCTTTCTGCCGAGAAAACAGCCGTGCACTTGCGATTGAATTTGCAAAGAAAAAAATCGGCGCGGATATTGACTGCATCTGTGAAAAACGCCTTGACTATTACCGCAGAATGACGCCGTGCCAATACCCCGAATACGAAAAACTCTATTATAAATGTCTTTCGGTAAACAAAGTTAATGTCTACTCACCGCAGGGCGGGATTGACTGCCGCGCCACCACGCCGGACAGACTGCCTCACCGCCATATCTGGCTGTGGGATTCAATGTTTCACGCTATGGCGATTGCGGGCTATGACACCGCCCTCGCAAAAGATTCGATAAAAGCGGTGCTGCAGTGTCAGAGGGAGGACGGCTTTATTCCGCATATGATAATGAGCAGGGCGGATGTTTCCGCTATCACTCAGCCGCAGGTAATTGCCTCTGCGGTGCTCAGCGTTTACCGCAAAGACAGCGACACCGGTTTTCTCTCATACTGCGCCGATAAAATCGCCGCCTTTCTTATCTGGTTTACAGAAAACAGAGACCTTAACAGAAACGGTCTTTTTGAATGGAAAACAGATTTTGCCAACACTCGCTGCCGCTGTGACGAGAGCGGAATGGATAATTCTCCGCGCTTTGATACCACCGAGACGCTTGACGCAATAGACTGCTCCTGCTTTATGGCATATGACTGCAGATGCCTTGCAGAGATTTATTCGATTCTCGGCGAAAAAGAAAAAAGCGCCCGCTTTGAGGCGCTCGCGGACGAAACGGCAAAAAGAATAAATGAACTTTTGTGGGACGAAGAAACGGGAGCATATACCGACCGCGCTTTTTCCGGCAAAACAACGGGCGTGCTGACCTGCTCGTCTTTCCTACCGCTATACGCCGGAATCTGCAGTGAGGAGCGCGCCGCGAAACTCGTTTCGCTGCTTCGGGATAAAGAAAAATTCGCTTCCGAAATGCCCGTGCCGAGCATCGCGCGCGATAACCCGCTTTACGGCGCGGATATGTGGCGCGGCTGTGTATGGCTCAATTACAATTATTTCATCATATCGGGTCTAAAGCGTTACGGCTATGAAGACCTTGCGCGCTCTCTTGCGAAGACAACTCTCGAAAAGGTCAATAAGTGGTTTGAACTTACGGGCAACATATTTGAGTTTTACGATGCCGAAGATAAAACAATGCCGCTTTATCTTAACCGCAAAGGCCCTCAGCCCGAAACACCCGATTACCGTATCAAGTATCACGCGATAACGGATTATAACTGGTCGGCAAGTTTTATCCTGATGCTTCTGAGAAATGAATATTGATAAAAACAGGCGGAGCAAAGAATTCTTTGCTCCGCCTTTTTCTTTTATTTTGCTTTCGGATAGATGTGAGTGCCGGTGATGCTTACCTTCGCAACGGTAACACCCGTGTCGTCGGTTATTATTATATCATAAAAGCACAGCGTCCTGCCGTCTTTTATCAGCACACTCTCCGCCGTGAGAGTGTTTCCTTTTGCCGCGGCAAGGTGATGCACACTGCTCACTGTTGATACGGTGCCGTAATCCTTGTCGAAGTTTGTTGAAACAGCAAAGGTGAAATCCGCCATAGTGTAAACAACGGCGCCCATTAGTGTGCCCCTTGCGTTCATATGTCTTTCGTCAAGTTTCAGCACTGTCTTTGCGTAGTTTTCGCCGATTTCCGCAATCTCTATGCCTGTGGCAGAAGTTGCGTATTTATCGTGCGAAAAGAATTCTCTTGCCCTTTCGAGATCTGTCATATCCGACCTCCCGTTTAATCAATCGGTGAATTCTTCGCCTTCGTCACCGATGGAATCGGTTACGGAAACAACAACTTTTTTGTTGTAGCAGGAGAAGATGCTGTCAATCTTTTCAGCCGAAGGCTTTTTGGTAAACAGGCTGACAACGGGTATTATCACAAGACCTGCAAGCATGCAGAATGCGCCGCAGTTGATGGGGGACTGAAGAAGGGCGGGGAAACTGCTTCTTACTATGCAGTTGGCTATCATAACTACCGTTGAGAAAACGAAGTTTACCGCGCAGGAAGCCTTTGTGGCTTTCTTCCAGTAGAGACCGTAGAGGAAGGGAGCAAGGAATGCGCCTGCGAGTGCGCCCCACGAAACGCCCATCATCTGAGCAATGAGTGAAAGACCGCCTCTGTACTGGAAAATGGCGATTACGGATGAAATAAGAATAAATACCGCGATGAATATTCTCATCCAAACTATCTGTGCTTTCTCACTCATATTCTTGCTGAAATTCGGCTTGATAAAGTCGAGAGTGAGAGTTGATGAAGATGTAAGAACAAGGGATGAAAGTGTGGACATTGATGCCGAAAGAACAAGCACCACGACCAGCGCAATAAGGATTGCGGGCAGGTTAGAGAGCATTGAGGGAATAACCGCGTCATAGCTCGCGGGGGTAACGCCGTCTGCGCCCATTTCAATCTGGTTTGCAAAGAGCCTGCCGAAGCCGCCGAGGAAGTAGCAACCGCCTGCAACTATAACCGCAAAGATTGTGGAGATAATCATGCCCTTGTTTATTGATTTTTCGCTCTTGATTGCGTAGAATTTCTGCACCATCTGGGGAAGTCCCATTGTGCCGAGAGATGTAAGAATAATAACGCCGACAAGGTTTACTATATCGGGTCCGAAGAATGAGGTGAATACACCGGGCTGCGCTTTTCCTGCGGCAGTGGTGCCTTCAACAAGCGAGAGTTTGTAAATGGCTTCCGTGAGGCCGCCCTGAGTTTTGAGCACCGCAACGATAACGGCGATTATGCCTACTATCATAATGAGGCCCTGAATAAAATCGTTCATCGCTGTTGCCATATATCCGCCCACGATAACATAAATTGCGGTGAGTATTGCCATTGCGATTACGCAAACCTCATAGGGAATATCAAAAGCCATACCGAAAAGACGGCTCAGGCCGTTGTAAAGGGATGCGGTGTAGGGGATAAGGAAAATGAAAACAACGACCGATGAAATGAGTTTGAGAGATTTTGAGTCAAAACGCTCGGCAAAAAACTGCGGCATGGTTGCGCTTGAAAGATGCTGAGTCATAATACGGGTTCTTCTGCCGAGAATTGCCCAGGCAAGCAGTGAGCCGAGAAACGCGTTCATAAGTCCCACCCAGGTGGTTGCAAGGCCGTATTTCCAGCCGAACTGACCTGCGTAGCCGACAAATACGACAGCGGAAAAATAACTCGTGCCGTAAGCAAAAGCGGTGAGCCAGGGGCCGACTGCCCTGCCGCCGAGTACGAAGCCGTTTACATCTGTTGAATGCTTGCGGCAGTAAACGCCTATGGCTATCATTACGCCGAAAAAGATTACAAGCATTACGATTTTGATTGCGAGATCCATAATTTCTCTTCCTTTCTTCTGCCGGAGTTATACTTCGGCTGTATCTGACCGGATATCCGGAAAATACCGATATGACGAGCGCGGGCATTAAAAAACCCTCCGTGTATCATATACACAGAGGGCGAATTAATCCGCGGTACCACCTCAATTACCGGCTACGCCGGTCTCTCAGGCCTAACAGCCTTGACGCTTTAACGGGCGAACCCGGTACAGCCTACTCGGAAAAACCTTTCGGTGCACTGCTCGGAAGGGTAATTGGAGAGACGCGCCTTTCTGCCTTGCACCGCCCGGCAGCTCTCTGTAAAGACTTATCGCCGCTCTACTGATTCTTCGTCATCGCATCGATATTGCAGTTATTTTAGCACCGTGTTATTTGTTTGTCAATACAAAATCTGCGATTTCCGATAAAAACGGTTTTGCTTTTATATTTTTTATCATTGAAAAAAGGTTGTTTAAATGATAAAATATCATAAATAAAAAACGGGGAGGCGAAAGCGTGAGCCTTAATGAAACCGTATCTGCGGAGAGAATACATATCGGCTTTTTCGGCAAAAGAAACGCGGGCAAATCCAGCCTTGTTAACGCCGTCACCAATCAGGATGTAAGTCTTGTATCGGATGTCAAGGGCACCACTACGGACCCTGTAACCAAAGCGATGGAAATTCTGCCGCTGGGTCCCGTGCTTATCACGGATACGCCCGGTATTGATGACGAGGGCACTCTCGGAGCAATGAGGGCGGACAGAGCCAAAAAAGTGCTTGCGAAAACCGATGTCGCAATACTTGCGGCGGATATAAATATGCCTCTGTCTGATGAAGACAGGGAACTGATTGAATATTTTATTATTAACAAAGTTCCGTATATTATAGCGCGCACAAAGAGCGATCTCAAAACAGGCGAAGCGGCACTCGGCGAAAATGAAATTGCCGTGAGCAGTGTCACGCTTGAGGGCATTGAAGCGCTCAAAAACAGAATAGGCGAGTTTGCAAAAATAACACAGAAGGAAAAGTACGTTGTATCTAACCTGCTGGATGAAAGCTCGCTCGTGATGCTCGTAATTCCGATTGATTCCTCCGCGCCCAAGGGCAGGATTATCCTGCCTCAGCAGCAAGTGCTCAGAGAACTGCTCGATAAACACATAAGCGTTATCTGCTGCCAGCCCGAAGAAATTAAAGGAACGCTGTCAAATTTAGGCAAAGCGCCCGACCTTGTTATCACCGATTCGCAGGCGTTTGAAAAGGTCGCGGTGGATGTGCCCGAGACTATCCCGCTCACCTCATTTTCAATTCTCTTTGCCAGATACAAAGGCAATATCGACGTGCTCGCGGCAGGCGCCAAGGCTCTCTCACAGATAAAAGACGGCGACAGAATTCTTATATCCGAGGGCTGCACTCATCACAGGCAGTGCGAGGATATCGGCACAGTCAAAATTCCTGCAATGATAAAAAAATTCACCGGGGCACAGCCCGAGTTTGAGTTTACCTCGGGCGGCGGATTCCCCGATGACCTTTCGCCGTATTCACTGATTGTCCACTGCGGCGGCTGTATGCTCAGCGAAAAAGAGATGAAAAATCGCCTGGCAAAGGCTCAGACGGCAGGCATCCCGGCAGTAAACTACGGCGTGCTTATCGCATATATAAAAGGTATTCTTGACAGAAGCCTTTCACCCTTCGCATAATAAAAAACATCCCGCAGTAAATGATTACTGCGGGATTTGTTATTTGTTATCGTCTTCGCTTTCGTCTTTTTTGTCTACGTCGTTTTCGTCGGGTATGGTATCGGCAGTGCCGTAGAGTTTTATATCTTTGCGCTTTTTGTTGTTATCCGGCCTGTCGCCTATCATACTCATAAGATATTTGTAGTTGAGCAGGGTGATGGCGGGATGATTGCGCTTGAATTCAATCAGCCTTCTGTTTTCGGAAATCGCTTTTCTGTAAACTTCGCTCTCGGAAATAGTGGTCTTGATTGATTCAATCTGCTCGGCGGTGTGGTCAACGCCTTTCTGCAATTCGGTAACCGCCGTATGCTGAAAGCTTTTGAGAGTTTTGATGGTATCTTTAAGGTCCGCAAAGGTGGTTGCAAGGTCGCAGATAAGCACTGTGTAGAGCGCGAAACTGATTGAGTAAATCAGTTTTTCAGGCATAAGTGCAAACAGGTCGTAGAGCAGGGGAAGGAAAACTTTTACAATAAGCACCGAGCCCGCCGCAAAGAAGAGAAGACCTTTGAGATATATCCTGCCGTTAACGTTGAATTTACGGTCCGAATAATCCCACCACATAGCGTGAAAAAGTTTTTCCATTGTAAAGTGGGTGAGGTATTCAAGCACACCCGTGAGCAGGAAACCCGCCAGCGCGATGTAAACAACATTATCGAGAATACCGTAGATAAGGAAGTTGCAGATAAGCGCGGCAAAGCCGTAAATGGGGCAAAGCGGGCCGAAAAGGAAACCGCGTTTGACCGCTTTACCGTCTCTTATGAGATACAGCAAAGTCTCCGTTACCCAGCCGAGCACGGAGAATATTAGAAATATTAAAAAGTATTGACAGATTTTAACCAGCATAATAATCGGACTTTCTGAGTATTTCGTCATATACCGCGCTGAATCTCGCGGATATTGAAAAATAATCCTGCGTTGCGCAGTATTTGTCGGCGGCGGTGAGCATCCAGGCGCCCAAAGAGCCGGGCATTTTTTTGCTCAGGGGAAACATGTGGGCAAGAATCATATTTTTCTGCTTTGATGTTATCCTGCCGAAATACTCTTCAATATTTTTTACTGACTCTTTCGGGTGATAGAAGATGTGATTTTCATCGTGCTTTTCGGTGTACCACTCATACAGATAAAAATCGTGAAGCAGGGACGCGCGCACAATATCGGCTGTGTTTGCCGCGTTGAGCGTGCAGCACATCTTAAGCACGCAGTAGGAGACATATACGGAGTGATAAAGCGTGTTTATTTCTCCGTGATGCCTGTACTGTGCCATGCTTTTCACGAGGGTGTCGCTGAGCAGGTCCCTGTTTATATCAAGATATTTGTTGATGTAAACTCTTTCTTTTTCGAGGTCCATCGGTTTTACGTTTTTAATCTTAATATTCAAATCAAACCACCGTTAAACAGAGTGTAAATAAACTGTAAAAAAAACCCGCCCCGGGCGGGTTTCTTTTTTATTTTGCTATGAACAAAACGATAAGCGTTGCAAGAAGCGAAAGAACAAAGAAGGTGGAAGCAACAATCTTTGTGATTTTGACAAGTTTGTCTTCCATTGTTCTGCCTTTGTTTTTGCCGAGGAATGTTTCCGCGCCGCCTGCAATTGCGCCCAGACCGTCGGAACGGCCTTCCTGCATAAGGACTATGACTATGAGTACTATGGAAGTAACGAAAAGAATAACTCCCAACATTATTTCATACCAAGGCATATCTGTTTACCTCCGTCAGAGTGATATTTACTGGTGCATTTTATCACATATATTATATAAATGCAAGAACTTTTTTATTTTTATTTATTGTCCGCCTGCCTGCGCCGCTCTTCAAAAGCGTCAAGATACGGCTTTTCCCTTTTCGCCTTCCACTCGTAGTAGTGAGGGTAAAGGCTTTTGCCGGGCAGCGGATCGATCCTCACGGCGATTGCGCCGCACCTGTTTGCCGCTTTGATGTCGGAAAAAAGCTGGTCGCCGAGCATAGCGAGTTCGGTGATTTTTACATTCATCCGCTTTGCCGCTTTTATCAGCCCTCCCGGGCGCGGCTTTTTTGCCAGGTGCACAAACGGAATGCCGCCGAGATACTTTGACACGGTTTTTACCCTGAAAATCGTTCCGTTTGAAATCAGGGTAACGGGTATGCCTGCATCCGTGATGCTCTTCACCCATTCCTTTACTCCCGGCGCGTATTTCAGAGTGCCGTCGGGGGCAATCACGTTGTCAATATCCAGCCCCACCGCTTTTGCGCCCATTTCACGAAGAATATCGGGCGTCACTTCGCCGAGAGAGCCGAAGCGGTAAGCGGGCATAAGAAGTTCGGCTTTTGTCATACTCACACAAACATTGAGCCTATAAGGGCGATTATGATTGTCTTGAGCAGGGGAGAGATGTCAATACCGGTGGGCACTGCGGTCACTTTATCGTCAACCGTGAAAGAGATGTTTTCAAAATATGTGTTCTGGGTTGATTTTGTTTTCGCGTCGTAAACGGAGAGAAGTTTAAGTTCGTCGCCGTCATAGTAAAATTTGAGTTTTACCTGCGCGCCGTCGTTGAACTGCTCAACATAGTATTTCTTTCCGTCAAGTTCTTCCTCATAGCTCTTTTCAAAATGGGTGATGCCTTTGGTGAGGCCTACCGCGTTTTTGATGATTGCCGAAACATCCATCTTGATAAGACCTGTGTTGTCGAGTTTTGCATAGAAAAACGGAAGAATCGGGAAATAGGCGTATGCGGTGCCGTCCCTGAGCACAACTCTCACGGTGAAGAAACCGCTGTTGTAGTCAAATGCCGCCGCGTCGCCGTTGATGTAATATGTGTCCGTTGACGAGCCGAGCGCTGTATCACCCGCAGTCATGGTAACGGAAATCTGCTTTGAATTGCTTACCTTGTCAAGCAGTGCCTCTGTTTTGGTTGCCGATGCTGCAAAACCGCTTACCGACAGAAGAATAGCAAGCACGAGTGAAAGAGCCGTAACGGCTGTGATTTTCTTTTTCATAATTTTACCTCCCGTATATGTGGATTATCTGAATAAATTGCCTATTGCTCTGCCTATTATATCCGCCCAGTTTCCGGTAACGCCGATAAGGAAGTCGAATACTCCGAGGTCCGTGAAACCGCTGTCAACGATTTTCTCGGCGCCCTGTGTATCATCCGGGTTTATTATAAACGCCTGCGTATAGACTATTCCGCCTTCGCCGAAGATTTCCGCCCTTACATATTTTCCTGTTTTTTCGGCAAAATCGTCGAGGTCAAACACCGCTTCTTCGGCGGAAGTGGTCGTAACAAGTTTTCCGTTTGAAATCCATCTTACTATCAGCGCGTTTTCGCTCTCGATTGAGATTGTGCCTTCGCTTTCGTCAACGTCAACGCGTGTAATCACCGGCTGTGTGGCGCTCTTGCAGTAGCCTTCATCGTCAAGCACGGAGTAGGTGATGCCGATATCATCGTCCGCGTCCTCTTCGCCGTTTTCAATCGCGGCGGCTTTTTCGTCCATCGCTTTCGCCGCCTCTTTTACGGCGTTGCTCAGTTCGCTTTCACCGTAAATCTCTTCGAGCGCGGTGTATATCTCAACAAGTTCATCAGGGTTTCCGAGGCAGTGCGAAGCACCGAAAAATCTTCCGTTTTCAAGCGAATCCCTGAGTGCCGCAGATGTCTTTTCGGGCATAAGCGCGTAAACGAAGCCTGTGTCTATTTTGTCCAGCTGATGAGCGTCACTTGAGCAGATTGCAAATACATTTTTGCCGTTTGACGAAAATCTTTCGAGCAGTATATCCCAGAGTATGCGGTCAAATCTCGTTCTTCCGTCGCCCTTGGAATTCATATCTATGCCTATGCAGCAGTCGTATTTGTCAATGAGTTTCGCCCATTTATTCACGTGATACCAATACTGGAATTCATCCGTATTATAGGCGTTTGCCGAGCGGATTTCATACCTTGCTTTAGAGTATTCGCCCGGGTGATTGATTACGCATACGCCGCCCGCCTTCTGCACGCCTCTGAGAGCGTCGGAATAGGTGGTGATGCTGTTATCATGATAATCGACAAACCAACTGTTGACGTGTGCATTTACCGAAACAGCGTTGTTTTCAATGCCGTAGGGCACGCGCATTATTTCTCTGCCGCTGTCAAGCATAAGGTAGTCGTCGCCGTTTCTTTCGGCCAGGGTGTAGGCGGTGCCGTCGGCGAATGTGCCTTCTTTGCCCAGATAATCGAGGTCGCCTTTGCTTTTGCCCACAAGGCTCAGACCGCCGTGAATAAGTTTGTTGGGGTTTTCGTATTCCCAGGAGTAATTTACCGTGCCGTGGTCGGTGACGGCTACTATGTCAAAGCCCGTCTGAGCGTGGCGCTCAAGATTCTGCCTGAGAGTGGGCGTGCCGTCGGAGGCGTTGGTGTGATTGTGCAGAGCCACCTTGTAGGTGTTTACAGTGCCCCAGTCCACGTCCGCATACGGGTTTGAGATTTTGTATGAGCCGCCCTGCGAAGCCGCGCCTGCGGAAAAGCACAGGCAAAGCACCATAACAGCCGCGAGAAGCACGGACAGTATTCTTTTAACATTCATTTCGCCTTCACCCCTTTACATATTAATATTATTTTATCACCGAATAATAATACAGTCAATGATTAACCTTACTTTACGGCAAACATAAGTATGGACATACACCCTGTAATGGTGTAAAATAATTCCGTTCACAACTTAATTTTATAACAGGAAGTGACAATATGACAGATTTTGAATACTGGTGTTCGCTTGACGAAGCAACCCGCTCCGAACTCGAATCCCTTGACGCAAAAGAACTTGAAGACAGATTTTATAAATCTCTTGAATTCGGCACGGGCGGTATGCGCGGCATTATGGGCGCAGGCCCCAACAGAATGAATCAATACACCATTGCCAAAGCGACCGAAGGTCTTGCTAATTACCTTGAGGCTTTTGTGCCGGGTGAGAAAAGCGTCGCAATCGCTTACGACTCCCGCAACAATTCATCCTCTTTCGCCCTGACCGCCGCGGGAGTGCTTGCCGCTCACGGGATAAAAGTGCATATCTTCGGCACTCTTATGCCCACTCCCGTGCTTTCGTTTGCCGTGAGAAAACTCGGCTGCTCTGCGGGCATAGTTGTAACCGCGAGCCATAACCCGAAGGAATATAACGGCTACAAGGTTTATGACGCAAACGGCTGTCAGCTTGTGCCCGGAGACGCCGACCGCCTTATTACCTTTGTAAATGCGGTTGAGGATGTGAAAAATATCGCCGTTCTTTCGCCCGCTGAAAGCGCGGGGCTGATAGAATACATAGGCGATGAAGTGCTTGACTCATTCCTTGACGAAGTGAAGAAACTCAGTGTTTACTCCGATAAATCCGACCTTAAAATAGTCTACACACCGCTTCACGGCACGGGCAATATTCCCGTGAGAAGAATACTCGAAGGCAGGGATGTTTCCGTTGTCAAAGAGCAGGAAATGCCCGACGGCAATTTTTCCACCGTGCGCTCACCGAATCCCGAAGAGAAAGACGCGCTTAACCTCGCCATAGAGCAGGCGCGCAGGGAAAACGCCGATATCGTAATCGGCACAGACCCTGACTGTGACAGAGTGGGTGTTGCCGTAAAGCACAACGGTGAATTCGTACTCCTCACGGGCAACCAGACGGGAGCGCTGCTGCTCGATTTTGTGCTGAAATTCAAAAAAGATTCTTTCGGTAAAAACCCGACCGTTGTCACCACCATTGTAACGGGCTCTCTCGGTGCCGATACGGCAAAGAGTTACGGGTGTGATGTTGTATATACGCTTACGGGCTTTAAGTATATAGGTGACCGCATCTGCCGGTGGGAAAAAGACGGCAGCAGAACCTATGTTTTCGGCTATGAAGAAAGTTACGGCTATCTTGCGGGCACTCACGCGAGAGACAAAGACGCCGTTTCCGCCGCGATGCTCGTTGCTGAGATGGCGGCTTATCATAAAAATAACGGCAGAACCCTTGTTGACGCGCTTGAATCGCTCTATGGCCGCTTCGGTTATTACCTAGACAGCCTCGAAACCGTTGTGCTCAAAGGCAAAGAAGGGAGCGAAAAAATAAAAGCGTCAATGTCCGCTATGAGAAGCGCGGGCAAAACGCTCTTTGATGACTGCGTAAATGTGGAGGACTATTCCGAAGGCTTCGGCGAACTCCCGAAAGAAAATGTGCTCAGATTCATTTTTGCAGACGGCTCCTGGGCGGCGGCAAGGCCCTCCGGCACCGAGCCGAAACTCAAACTCTATTTTTCCGTTAAAGGAAAAAACAGAGAGGCGGCACTCGAAAGGCAGGAAAAAATCAAGCAGATATTACTCAATTTGGTGCAATAGTCCATTGAGTGTAACATAAATTTGTAGTATAATATTTTCAGCAAATATCAGGGAGGAAAACAATATGAGCAAAAAAATCACTTCTGTTATTCTTGCGCTGATTATGGCGCTTTCGTGCTGCTGTGTTGCGTTTTTCAACGCTTCGGCAGACGCTTCATTCACCGTAACCGCAGGCTTCGAAGTCGAATCGGCGGATGCCCTTCAGACAGTTGACTGGTTCCCGGGTGAAGACGGCAGTTACTTCTTCTTTATCCCTTCATACTGGGATGCGGCCGAACTTAATGTGTGGACTTCCGCTCCCGCTCAGATTAACGGGCAGGATTTTGAAAGCGGCAGTGTGATTGACCTGGGCGAAAGCGGCACAATCACAAGCGGCGGCACAGAGTATAAATACACCGTTGTTTGCAGCAGCGGCGTCGGCACCGTGTTTATCAACACTCAGAGCGGCTCGCTTGATTCCGTTCACGCGGATAAGAACTATAAAGAGCCCGGAGAGATTTCAATCAGAAATGCAGGCGGCAAAGAGCAGACCAAAAGCACTGTTCTCGAATATATCAAGGGCAGAGGCAACGCCAGCTGGAATGCCGAAAAGAAGCCCTATAACATCAAGCTTGACAAAAAGGCAGGAATTCTCGGCATGGAAAGCAGTAAAAAATGGTGCCTTATTGCCAACGATGATGACAGAACTCTCATGAGAAACGCAATGGTCTATAATGCCGCTGCGGATGCGGGCCTTGAATACTCACCCGAAAACGCTCCCGTTGACCTCTTTATCAACGGCGAATACAGGGGTGCATATCTGCTTACCTCAAAGGTTGAAGTGGCAAGCAAGAGAATCAATGTAAAAGACCTTGACGAAGTAAACGAAGAAATCTGCGTTGAGCAGTACGGCGAAGATTTCGATATGGATACAATCAAAATCGGCGGCGTTTACGGCAAATACGCAGGCCTTCTTGAAGGCAACTGCAAATACGCCGAAATACCCGAGAGCGAAAAGAATACTGCCGACGGCGGATATGTGCTCGAAATGGAAATCGCAAACAGATACTCGGGCGACCTTACCGGCTTTGTTTCAAATGACGGTCAGCCCTTCGTAATGAAGAGCCCCGAATATGCCTCACAGGCTCAGATGGAATTCATAAGCGGCTATTATCAGCGCTTTGAAGATGCTGTTAAGAGTGAAGACGGTAAAAACGCAGACGGTGAATCATACACCGACCTTATCGATACAGAGTCGTTCGCAAAGTACTACACAATCAGCGAATGGACCTCCAATATGGACACCGGCCTTACTTCAACATATTTCTATCTTGACACAACCAAAGACGGGCTCCTTTACGCAGGCCCCGTTTGGGACTATGATATCGCGCTCGGCAACAACGGCGACGCCAGATACGGCCTCGATTACACCGATCCCGAGCAGTTTACCGTATGCTTCGGCAGGCAGTACAGAAACACTGTTTTCGGCACACTCGATGTTGACGAAAAGCCCACCGTTTTCAACTATCTCTGCCAAAAAGAAGATTTTGCCGCAGAGTGCAAAACTCAGTGGGACGGCAGTGTCTATGAAGCGGTCAGCGCATGGTGCGGCGATAACTTCAATGAGTACGCGGATACGATATATGACAGCGCGATTATGAACCACATCCGCTGGAACACATTCCGCACTCAGAATTCCGAAGAAGTCGGCATCGCTTATTCAGACCGGGTTTCCGCACTTAAAGTTTTCGCATCAACCAGAGCGGAATTCCTTAACGCGAATCTCGGCAAAGTTCAGGAGAATCCCGTACAGACCAACTTCTTTACCGGCATTCTCAAGAAAATCGGCACTGGCATCAACAATGCTTTTGAAAAGATGATAGTCCTCTTCCATCTTGAGAATAAATAATCGGCAATAAAAAACGGTGCACGTTTTCCGTGCACCGTTTTATTTTATATTGTCAGTCTACATCCGCATAAAACTCGTCTGTTATCTTTGCCTCAAACCTTCCGTTTGAGGCATCGATTATTTTTGCGAGGATTGCGGGGGATTCGTCTTTCTTTATTCTGAAAATCACTCTGACATTATCTTCAAACACGCTGTCCTCAATTATACCGCCGTTTTCGGGAATAAGGGAGGCAAGCCTGCCGTAAAAAGCGTAATCGCACAGCGCTTCGCATTTTGCGCAGATTGCTCTCGTAACTATGCCCGCCTTGTTAATGCCGAGCGAGGCGGAGTGAGAATAGGCTCTCACAAGCCCTCCCGCGCCGAGCATAATGCCGCCGAAATAGCGCGTCACCACTACGGCGCAGTCCGTAACGCCGCTCTTTTCGAGCACATCAAGCGTGGGTATGCCCGCCGTGCCCTGCGGCTCGCCGTCATCCGAAAAACGCTTTACGCCGCCTTCTCTTATTGAATAGGCATATACGTTGTGAGTTGCGTCCCAGTATTTCTTTGAAATCTCCGAAATGAACGCAAGAGCCTCATCCTGGCTTGTCACGGGCTTTACGCTCGCGATAAACCGGGATTTTTTTACTATGTATTCTTCCGAGTCGGCTTTCCTTACGGTTTTGTAACTGTCCATAATTTCCTGCTCATAAAAGCAAGGCGGCGCGAATATGCGCCGCCCGGTTTTTGATTACTTATTGATGTTGAAACGCTTGTTGAATCTGTCAACGCGTCCGCCGGTATCAACGAGCTTCTGCTTGCCGGTGAAGAAGGGATGGCACTTGGAGCAGATATCAACTCTCATGTTTTCTTTTGTGGAACCGGTTTCGATGACCGCGCCGCATGCGCAGCGAACCTCTGTCTGCTTGTAATCGGGATGAATACCGTCTTTCATTTGTTTCACCTCTTTCAAATAACTCAATAGAACGGTTTGAATTGTATCATAAGAATAAATAAAATGCAAGTGTTTTTTATTTTTTACCGAGAGTGTCAAGATATTTCATGTCCTGCTCGGTAAGTTCGGCATCTTTGAGCAGATCCGGCCGCCTTTCGTAAGTGCGGGCGAGGCTCTGCTGCCGCTGCCATTTTTCGATGTTTGCGTGATGCCCGGAGATAAGCACTTCGGGCACTTTCATACCGTGCCACTCAAAGGGTCTTGTGTATTGCGGATGCTCCAGAAGCCCCGAGTAATGGCTTTCAAGCGTAAATGCCTCTTCATTGGGGAGTACGCCGGGCAGCATTCTTGAAATGCAGTCCGAAATAATCAGTGCCGGCAACTCTCCGCCTGTCAGCACATAATCTCCGATGGAAATCTCTTCGTCAACAATTTCTTCGATAATTCTTTCGTCGATTCCTTCATAGTGACCGCAAAGAATTGCGATATTGTCATATTGCGCAAGTTCTTTGGCTCTCTGCTGAGTAAAAACTTTCCCCTGAGGCGAAGAATATATCAGATGGGGCCTTTTCCCTGTCTGCCTGCATACAGCGTCAAAGCAGTCATAAACGGGCTGCGCCTGCATAATCATGCCCATGCCGCCGCCGTAAGGGGCGTCGTCAACGCTGCCGTGCTTGCTTAAAGTGTAGTCCCTGATGTTATGGCAGTTAATTTCCACAAGCCCCGCTTCCCTTGCTCTGCCTATGATGCTCTCGCCGAGAACACTCATACACATTTCGGGAAAGAGGGTAAGAATATCAATCCTCATGGTCAAATATACCTTTCAAGGGCCTTATTTTCACTATGCCGTTTTCAACATCGGTGTCAATGACAACCTGCGGAATGGCGGGTATCAGATACTCGCCGCTTTCGTTTGTGATGTGCCACACATCGTTTGCCCCGGTTTCACTCGCATCCGTGAGCGTACCGTAGCATACTGTGCCGTCATCCGCGTCAACCACTCTGCAGCCCTTGAGTTCCGCTATGAACCAGGTGCCTTCGGGCAGGTGAGCGTCACTGCGTTTTATGTACATCACTTTGCCGCGCAGTTTCTGCGCCTGCTCCACAGTGTCAGTATCGTCAAGTTTAAGAATTACGATATTGCCGTGCGGCCTCGCATTTTTAAGAGCGACGGGCTGTCTGCCCTCGCTGTCAAAATACAAGGTTTTGAATTTCTTCACAAAGTCGGGCGAATCGCACCAGGGGTTGAGCCGCACCTCTCCGTGAATGGAGTGAGTGCCGGTAATTTCGCCCACTTCAAGATATTCCTTAATCAATTTCCACTATCGCTTTCGCGTTCTGGCGGGTGGCGGCGGCTCTCATAACAGTGCGGATTGCCTTTGCAATTTTGCCCTGCTTGCCGATAACTCTGCCTACATCGTTTTCGGCAACATGAAGGTGGTAAACCACAGCACCGTCTTCCTGTGTTTCGGTGGTTACCGAAACGGCGTCGGGATTCTCAACGAGACCCTGAGCCATGCTTACAAGTAACTGTTCCATAATTAAAGAATACCTTCCTTTTTAAGAAGAGCCTTAACGGTGTCGGTGGGCTGTGCGCCGTTGCCGAGCCACTGCTTTGCTTTGTCGGCATCGATTTTAACTTCGATGGGAGTTACAACGGGGTTGTAAGTGCCGAGTTCTTCGATGAATCTGCCGTCACGGGGATATCTTGAATCAGCAACAACTATACGATAGAAGGGTGATTTCTTTGCGCCCATGCGGCGAAGTCTGATTTTTACTGCCATAATTTTTTCCTCCTGAAAATAGAAAATACAATATATAATGCATCGGCATTAGCCGTATTACATCCCGAATTGTGACATATCTATGCCGTTTGGCATACGCATTCTGCTCTTTCTGTGCCTCTTGCCGGGCTTGCCGTTCATCTGGCGGAAGAGTTTCTGCATCTGCCTGTATCTGTTGAGCAGGCCGTTCACATCCTCAACGCTCTGACCGCAGCCTTTGGCTATGCGAATTTTGCGGGAGGCGTTTATGATATCGGGCTTTGCTCTCTCTTTGGGTGTCATCGAAAGAATTATCGCCTGCATACGGTCAAATTCTTTTTCGTCAACATCAAGATTCTTTGCTTTGCTTCCGAGTCCGGGTATCATTCCGAGCATATCCTGGATTGAACCCATTTTGCGAAGAGAGCGGAACTGATCGAGCAGGTCATTGAGGTCAAACTTGTTCTGCATCAGTTTCTTCTCAAGTTCTTCCGCTTTCTTCATATCGAGAGTCTGTTCGGCTTTCTCAATCAGGGAGAGCACATCGCCCATGCCGAGAATACGGCTTGCCATCCTGTCCGGATGGAAAACATCGAGATTGTCGAGCTTTTCGCCCGTGCCGACAAACTTAATCGGTTTTCCGGTAACGGCTCTTGCAGAGAGGGCGGCGCCGCCTCTGGTATCGCCGTCAAGTTTGGTGAGAATCAGGCCGTCAATGCCGAGCGCCTCATCAAACGATGTGGCAACATTAACGGCATCCTGACCGGTCATCGCGTCAACAACAAGGAGAATTTCGTGGGGCTTCACCGCGGACTTGATGTTTTTGAGTTCGTTCATCAGTTCCTCATCAACATGCAGACGGCCGGCGGTATCGATAATCACATAATCGTAGCCCTTGATTTTCGCCTCGGCTATTGCCGCTTCGGATATCTCAACGGGATTTCCCTGACCCATTTCAAAAACGGGAACGCCCGCCTGTTCACCTACAACCTGCAGCTGCTTGATTGCGGCGGGACGGTAAACATCGCACGCCACGAGCAGGGGACGGTGGTTTTCTTTTTTAAGCATAAGAGCGAGTTTGGCGCAGTGGGTGGTTTTACCCGAGCCCTGAAGGCCGCACATAAGCACAACTGTCGGCGGATGGTTTGCGTAAGCAAGCCTCGCGTTTGTGCCGCCCATAAGTTCAACAAGTTCTTCCCTGACAATCTTAATGACCATCTGGGAGGGGGTAAGGCTCTCCATAACCTTTTCACCGATTGCTTTTTCGGTGACGGAGTTTGTGAAGTCCTTAGCCACTTTATAGTTAACATCCGCTTCAAGAAGAGCCATACGGACTTCTCTCATCGCGGCGCGTACATCGGATTCGGTGAGGCTGCCTTTTGCTCTGAGACTTTTAAATGTAGCCTCTAATCTGTCTGAAAGCCCTTCAAATGCCACGGGTGTTCACCTCCGTAATCAGGTTTCAAGCAGTGTCATGGCTTTGGTCTTGATTTCAAGGCTGTAATCATTAATTTCCTTTGAAAGACCGTGCCTTAGATTATACTGCGTTATTTTGTCGGAATACTGAATGATGTCTTTGAGACCTTCGCTCAGTTCCGCAAATCTCTTTGCCATGCCGAGCCGCTCTTCCATATCGAGCATCTGGCCCTCGGCTCTTTTTATAGCATCACGCACGCCCTGGCGGGTGATGCCTTCGTTTTCGGCAATCTCCGAAAGTGAGAGATCATCGTTATAATAGTATTCAAGAAAACTGCGCTGTTTTTCGGTGAGCATATCGCCGTAAAAGTCGATAAGAATCGCCATTTCGTAGTTTTTGGCCACGCTGATCCTCCTTCCGTTTAAAAATTCAACTGCCTGTAAAGTTTTGACACTTTACAGGCAGTCATTATACTATATAGATATGGTCTTGTCAAGGAAAATTTATACCTGATTCAGGGCAAAAATCGCGGGTTATTCACATCGGGTGCGTGAAAATGTGGTGAAAGCAGGGCTGAACACCACAAATTGTGCCCGAAAACGGCATCGGCCACTAAATGTATGCAGTTATTCACATTTCGGGAGTGAATAACTTTTTCCGGCATACGCGTAAAGTTTATGCCCTTTACACCGTTTATTTGAGCGTGACTATGGTTACTCCGTCCTCGCCTTCGCCGTAAACGCCGAGGCGGCTCGTTTTGACATAGGGCGATGATTTGAGATATCTCGTCACCGCGCTCCTGAGAGCGCCGGTGCCCTTGCCGTGTACTATGGTAAACTCCGAGAGCCCCGCGCGCATCGAACGGTCAATGAAACGGTCGAGTTCGAGCAGGCAGTCGTCAACGGTCATTCCTCTGACATCCAGGCGTGTATCGGGAGCAGTGCCTATTTTGCTTTCTCTCGGAGCCATCGGCTTCTTTGCTTCTTTGCTTTTTTGTACGGGGGCGTCAATAAGTTTGAGGTTGTCTTCTTTAACCCTCGTTCTCAGTGAGCCTGCGAGCACTTCCACATTGCCTTTTTTATCGGCTGCCGAAATGACTTTTGCGCTTCTGCCTATGTCTCTTATTATTACATTATCTCCGGGCACTACATGTCTCGGAAGCACATAGTCCTCGTCATCGTCAATTTCCATCACGGGGTCTATGGCGGAATCTATTGATTCCATGCCTCTTCTGATTGTCAGTTTCGCTTTCTTCGCGAGTTCGGATGCGTCCTTTGCCTGCGCCTGCTCTTTTTTCAGTTTTTCAAGTTCGTGCATAAGAGCGTACGCTTCACGCTTCGCCTGCTCCACGATTTTAAGAGCCTGCGATTTTGCCTTTTCCATCTCTCTTTCGCGAAGTTCGGCAATCTCTTTGCGCTGCTGCTCGGCAACATCTTTTTCTTTCTGCGCCGTTTCCGAGAGCGCTTTCACGGTTTCGTACTCGTCCTCCATCTTCTTTCTCGTGAGTTCGAGTTTATCCACCACGTTTTCAAATTCTTTGTTGCCGCTCGAAACGAGTTCTCGCGCTCTTTCTATAACCGATGAATTGAGACCGAGCCTTTCGCTGATTGAAAGGGCGTTCGATTTGCCCGGTACGCCTATAAGCAGGCGGTAGGTCGGCCTGAGGGTGGCAACATCAAATTCACAGCATCCGTTTTCAACACCCGGCGTTTCAAGCGCATAGGCTTTGAGTTCCGCATAGTGGGTGGTGGCGGCTATCTTCGCGCCCTGTGCGTGCAGCTGCTCGAGTATTGCCATAGCGAGCGCGGCTCCTTCCACCGGGTCGGTGCCTGCGCCGAGTTCGTCAATGAGCACCAGAGTGCGGTCATTGGCTATGCCCAGTATATCAACGATGTTTGTCATATGAGCGGAGAAAGTGGAGAGAGACTGTTCTATCGACTGCTCGTCGCCTATATCCGCGAGTATCTCGTCAAAAACGGATATTTCGCTTCTGTCCGCGGCGGGAATCATCAGGCCGCTCATCGCCATCATGGTGAGAAGTCCTATTGTTTTGATTGAAACGGTCTTGCCGCCCGTATTCGGTCCCGTTATCACAAGCGTGTCAAAATCCCTGCCGAGGTTAATGTCAACCGGGACTGCCTTGCGCGGGTCAAGCAGAGGGTGCCTTGCGCTTCTTAAATCTATAATACCTTTATCATTGAGTACCGCGGGCGAGGCTTTCATACTGTATGCAAACTGCGCCTTCGCAAAAATCAGATTGAGTTCAACAGCGCACTTGTAACTGTTTTTGATGCTGTCGCTGAATTCGCCGCACGAAACAGAGAGTTCATACAGTATTCTCTCAATCTCTTCTTTTTCTTTTGATTCGAGCACGCGGATTTCGTTGTTCGCCTCAACAACTGCCATCGGCTCAATGAAGACGGTGGCGCCGCTTGAAGAAGTGTCGTGAACAAGGCCCGGCACATTTGCTCTGTGCTCTGCTTTTACGGGCACCACATATCTGCCGTTTCTCTGGGTTACTATGCCCTCCTGCAGATATTTGGAGTAAGAAGCGGAGCGCGTGAGTTTGTCGAGTTTCTCACGTACATTTGACTCCTGTATCCTTATCTTGCGTCTTATATCCGCAAGGGCGGGGGAGGCGTTATCCGAAAATTCGTTTTCCGCCGTGATTGCGGAAAAAATCGCAGTTTCGAGAAATTTATTGGGAACAAGGGCGTTGAACAGACTGTCAAGTCCGCATTCAACGCCTTCGTTATTTGCTCTCCACTGGTTGAGCGAGCGGATTACCCTTAGCACTTCGCCTATGTCAAGCAGTTCTCTCGTGTTGAGCACACTGCCCGCCGCGGCGCGGCTCAGAGCGTTGTTCACGTTTTTGAGCCCGCCGAAAGACGGACCGCCGAATCTCGCGAGCAGCATATGAGCGTCGACCGTCTGCTTGAGAAGAGCGTTTGCAAGGGCAAGATTGCTCTCGGGTTTCAGGGCGAGGGCGTCGAGCCGCGCGTCTTCACATCCGGTAAACTCGGCAAGTTTCGCGAGCACTTTGTCATATTCAAGACTTTTTGCTGTTTTTTCAAAATCAGTCATTGTTTTCTCCTGTTATCAGGCTTCGGCGAGACCTTCCGAAATGCCGAGAATAACTATGCCGGCTATAACGGAAACAACACAGGCATACTGGCTCGCCTTTAGTTTTTCTTTCAGGAATATTCTTGAGAGAATCACCGACACTATGCAGTAGCACGCCACTATCGGAGCGGCAAGCATCGGCTTTCTCGCCATTGCGTAAACATAAAAAATCTGTCCGAATTCTTCACAGCAGGCTGCAAAGAAATTGGTTTTCTGTGATTTCGTAAACGGATTATATGCTTTCTTTGTTTTTATCAGCAGGAAAATCCAGCATATAACAGCCGCGAGCAGGAAGGTGAGTCCGTAGAGAATAATCACGTCGATTTCGCCGAGACCGAGCCCGGTTTCTTCGTCAAGTATTATTCCGTCGGCGGCTGTGCCTGCGGTGTCAAACACACAGTAAAGAACAGGAAATATCAGGGCAAGCGCGCCGAGTTTATATTTCCTGTCTTCTGCTTTTTCTTCCGACGACAGTTTCTTTTCAACTGCGGCGAGAGCCACAACGCCGATAACTATTATCACCGTGCCGATTATATCGAGAGCGGAAAATTCGTCGCTTATTCTCTGCATCCTTCCGACTGCGGTGAAGTAGATAATCATGGCAACCGTCGAAAAAGCGCCCGAAGCGTTCTGCACGGGTGAGATTATCGAAAGTTCGAGGTATCGAAGGCCCGCATAGCCGACAACCATTGAGATTATGTATGAGATTGAAGCGGGCGAATACCTGAGAGCGTTTGTAACAAGGGATGAGAGCGAAAAACCGCTTTCCGCAAAGGGGAGCAGTCCGATTGAAACAACGCCCATTATAATGCCGACCCAGATTGCCGTTTTCAGGTGAGAGTAGCGGTCATCGCCGGGCGCGCTTTTTTTGTAGAAGAGATCCGCGAGACCCCAACCGAAGGTTGAGATAAGAGCAAAAATGAACCACATATTAAGCGATTTCCTCCTCAACGTCTGTCTGTAATGCGTCTTCTTCTGATTCGCCTGTTTCTTCCTGAGTTACGGTTTCGCCGTTTTCGTCGGTGAGCGGCTCCGTGCTTTCGGTTTCGCCGGTCACGCTTTCATCTGTAATATCGGTAACATCGGTTACTTCTTCCGTTTCCTCTTCGTAAGTGTAAGGAACGGTTGTTGTGCTTATCTGCGCCGCTATTTCCTGACCGTCGGCCGCCTGGATTGATGAAACATACATGCCGCCGCTTCTTTCGCGCAGAGTGATTTTCATATATTTGTCGGGCTCGGGCGAGGTGTATTCGCCGTCGCTTATATCCGCCCATACCTTTGTGCCTATGTAGCCCACATTAAGCACAACGCTGCTGCCCTGTTTATCTATGCTGTACACTTTGGGGTTGTAAGCGGATTCAATGCCGGTAATCGGTATGATGTAACTCTGAAGAGCCGAATCGTAAGCGATGTCATAGCGGCTCATATCGGTGCTCGAATGAAGTTTCGCCACCTCTATCTCCGTGCCGTAGAGTTTTGTGAAACTCTCTTCAACATCCGCCTGAGGAATCTGAATACCGAAGTTTTCGCCCGTGGCATAGGGGTATTTGCTCATACCCTCCTCATCCATAAGCAGAGCCCATATTGAAGAATAAAGCAGCTGTGATTTGTCCGCTTTGGTGAGGTCATCAAACGGGTCTGGGTCAAACATTACAACGGGTTTGAGAAGCGCCTCATAGTTTGCCTTCTGCGCCGCTTTTGTTTTGGCATCCTGCGCGTAGTTTATTCCCGCGCGTATCACGGTTATAAGCCCCACAACGGCGAGAATAACCGTCAGTATTCCCGCCGGCAGAGCAAGTCTATTTTTTTTCTTTTTGTTTGCCACCTGCGGCACCTCCCGATTTATTGATAATCTTTGCAAGTCTTTCTTTGTTGCTGAAAACAAGGACCGCGTTTCCTATGGTTATTTTGTCACCGGTTGAAATCATCTGCGATTTTTCCGCCTGAGCGCCGTTTACAAACACAGGCGAATCCTTGTTGAGCCCTTTGATATACCAGCCGTCTTTGCCGCAGATTATCACCGCGTGCTGCCTCTGAACAGACGGAAGATCAAGGCTTATGTCACAGTCCTTATGGCTTCCGATGGATGTTTCGCGGGCGGTAATGGGGTATACTTCTCCGGTGTGCGGGTCATATATCATCACATTCCCGAGCGACTGCGGCTTGCGCGAAAGCAGGGGAACGAGGCATAAACTCAGTATCAGCACCGCCAGAATCGGCAGGGCGTAGCGGGCATAGGGTAAGAAATCCGAAAAACTCATTTTTACCACTCCCGTGCATATTTTTTCATCCTATAATTTACTATAATATCTGTAAAAAGTCAACAATACACATTAATATAATACTCCCTTGAAACTCCTTGTTTATAATGCTATAATACCTTGAGAGCAATTTGAGAAGCGGGGGTGACGTTATGAAAAAAATACTCGTTGCAGGCTGCGGGCACGGCGGTCTTTATGCCGCTTACGCGCTTGCAAAAGCAGGCTTTGATGTAACTGTTTTCGAGCAGAAGGAAAGAGATAATCTCGGCTACGACTGGCACGACTGCATTTATCCGCCCGATTTTGAGCGCCTCGGCATCCCTCTGCCCGAATGTGACGAAATCATACCGTTTTACGGCTCCGTTTATACCAACCCCGCAAAGACCGTGAAACTCAGGGTTGATTTGCCCGAAGATTCAAAACTCAGATGTATCGACCGCATCTTTCTTCTCAATCACCTTGCGGACCTTGCCATTTCGGCAGGTGCCGAAATCCGTTTCGGCGTAAAGGTAAACGGCGCGGTTACAAGAAACAACGAAGTCACCGGACTTGACACCACCGAAGGCATTTTCAATGCCGACCTCGTAATAGATGCGGCGGGGCTTGATTCCCCCGTAAGAAGGAGCCTGCCCGAAAGCTGGGGCATAATCCGTGAATTGCCCGAAGACGATGTCTTTTATACATGGCGCGGCTATTTTGAAAACAAGACCGGTGAAGTCAGCGACCCCGCGCAGACCATATATTTCTACCACTGCGGCAAACCCGGTATGGACTGGAATGTTACCGACAGAAATTTCATAGACATACTTGTAGGCAGGTTTTATCCCATAGGGCAGGAGGACGTTGATGAGGCGGTAGCCGATGTGCGCGCCGATCTTCCCTTTATGGGCGATAAACTCATCAGGGGCGGCAGTTTCGAAAAGATACCTCTCAGGCTTCCACTTCCTCTGTTTGTATGGAACGGCTATGCCGCTGTAGGCGACAGCGCCTGTATGACCGAGCCGATGAGCGGATCCGGTATCAACAACAGCATCAACGCCGGCGCCTATCTTGCCGAAACGGTTGCCGGTGCGCGCGGCGGCAAACTTACCCTTGAAGTGCTGTGGAAATATCAGTATAAATATTTCAAAAATTACGGCGAGCATCATTTTTCACCTGAAATCGTGCGCAGGATGCTTCAGTCACTTTCCGCGCAGGATATCGATTATTTCTTCGAAAAGAGAATCCTTACGGAGAAAGAACTCAAAGCGGGCGGCATCACCGCTTCTTCCGTGTCGGAGACGGTGAACAGAATTATCGCTTTCATTCCCAAAATCAATCTTCTGCCCGCGCTCTCGGGCGTGCCGTATAAAAACGGCATAGCCGAAAAGGTGAAAAAACTCATGCCTCAGAAGTATTCCCGTGACGCTTACCTCAAGTGGCGAAAAGAATTTGAAAGGTTATAATGAAAATGAATATATTTATTGAATGGGCGCTTCTCTGCCTTGCCGCAGAGGCTGCCGTAATTGCGGTGCACCTGCTTCTGCGCAAAAAACAGAACAGCAGAAAAGCGCGTATAATCACAATCATCTCTGAGTTTCTTGTTTCTGTTGCCTGCGCGACGATTGTATTGGCTGGCCCCGTTTCATTCAGACCCGTTCAGCCCTTCCTTTTTGCGCTTTATGCGGTGCTCTTCGCGGATGCTTTGGGCCTTACCGTTTATTATCTGATTTGCGCCATAGCGAAAAAAGAGAGAAAGACCGTTATCAGCCGAGTGATTTGCGCCGTTTTTGCCGTCGCTTTCATTGTTTACGGCACGGTGAATATGCAGATTGTAAAACCTGATTACCACACATATTATTCGCCCAAAATCAGCGGCGAAACAAAAATCGTGTTTGCGGCGGATATACACGTCGGCGGCTCACAGCCCTTTGAAGTAACCGAAAAGACGGTGAAGGCAATGCTTAGCGAAAACGCCGACTGCATTATACTCGGCGGCGATATCACCGATGACTACACTACCGCTGAAGAAATGAAGAATATGTTTGCTCTCTTTGCAGGGAGCGAAACACCCGTTTACTATGTTTACGGCAATCACGACAGGCAGGCTCACGCCGACTACGCAAAAGGCAGGCAGTTTACGGAGGAAGAACTCGCTGAAACCCTTGCCGCCTGCGGTATCACGGCTCTTATTGATGAATATGCCGCCGTTAATGATGAACTTGTTATTCTCGGCAGGGAAGATGATTCCGTCAGCACCAGAAAAGACATCAAGGATTTGCCTGCAAATCCAAATGAAAGCGCCTACCTCGTTGTTGCCGACCATCAGCCCGTAAAAGCGGATGAAAATCTTGAAACAGGTATGGACTTGCAGCTTTCCGGCCACACTCACGCCGGTCAGCTTTTCCCGCTCGGTTTGCTTTACAGAGTTATCGGAGCATCCTGCGGAGAGTATAAAACGGGTAACGCTCTGCTCTATGTCAGCCCCGGTGCCTGCGGCTGGCGGATGCCTATAAGAACACAGTCGCAGTGCAGATACGAAGTAATAACCCTTATGCCTATGAAATAAAAAAATCCCGGTTTCGTAAGGGCGGAGGGTCATAAAACAGTAATGCCTCAAAGAGCGACCTTTGCACATCTTATGCAGGGTTTCCTCCTCGGAATACAGCCAAGTATTCCTCGTCGTCAAAACCTGCAAAT